>JAYUYF010000719.1:0-6889 GCA_043752605.1 Roseiflexaceae bacterium | reverse complement strand
CAGCCGTAGCGCGCTACTAGTTGCGCCACGACGGCGGCTGTGTTTCGCTCGCTCGCCATCTACGTTTCTACCACGTCGCCGTATGTTCCGCTACGCGTGGGCGTTGCGCACGCCGACGGGTACACGTCAGCGCTCTCCCGCAGGATGTACGAGCCGGAGCTGTACATACTCAACCGCCCCATCGCTCAGAATCTGGCCACCGGCATCCGCAGCACCAAGTCGTAGCGGCCACGCGGCAAGATACGTGCCCGGCTGCTGGAACGTCGGTGCGGGCTCCCAGCTTACGGCAGCGTTTGAGCGACAAATCAGTAATTCGCCACCGCTGCTGATCGCGTCGCGATCATAGTATAGCACCAGCGTCGGGTCAAGCTGCACGGGGATCGGGCCGCTCGCGGCAAGACCAAACAGATAGCTGCGCGCGGCACCCGGCGCACCCGCGTAGTTGCGTGTGGTCACCACCCGCAGATCGCTCAGATCGCGCGTGGCTCCGGCATCATGGAAGAACAGCATCAGGTTGCCCTCGGAAGACCCGGCGCTCACCGGCGACTGCGGTGCGTGAACGTGTGATTTTGGCCCGCCACCCTGCGAATAATCGGCCACCAGCCACGCCGTGCCGCCCACACGACTACCGGTAGACCAGTGCAACAGGATCTGGCCATCGAGCGTGGTGACATCGACGACATCACTCTCCCAGCAGGCCGCGATGCTGGCGTGCGCGTGCAGCACCAACGGTTGCGGTGCGGCGATGCCACCCATCTGTGCGAGCCACAACCCATCTGGCTGCGCGCCGCCATGTACACGCACCTGTACCTGATACGACGGCCCGACGCCGACATTCTCCTGAATATTCCCAACCGGGATGACCGTCACCAGCGGCGCGGTAGCTGGGGTGACATCATCGGTGGCATCATAAGCGAGCCACGCACCCTGCCGACCCGCCGCAGCATCACCCGTCGCAGGCGCGGGCACGATCCGGCGCACCGCGAGCCGCTGGCCGCCATCGGGCGTGCGCTGATCACCGATCACCAGCAGCGTATCGCCCGGCTGGTAGCCTAGCAGCGTGAAGCCCAGCCCGTGGGCACCCTGCGCGCCGGGCGTCGTCCACGCGCGCTGGTCGAATGTCCCCTGCGGCACGATCCGCGTCGGTGGGTCACCGCGCAACAGATACGCCCAGCAGTGCGCCAGTCCCAACCCTTCGGCGTGCAACGGGTCGACCGCAATCAGGCGCTCCTCGGCCGTCTCGGTCGTGATCGCCTCCGTGCAGAAGACGCGCGGCAGATGCGCGGGCACACCGCTCGGGCCAGGATCTTCAGGCCCGACAAAACTCACACCGGGATAGTGCTTGCCGATCCGCTGTGCGATTGTATAGGCCGGATCCCAGCCGCGCCACTGTTCGGGCACCAGTTCGCTCGGGCCATCAAGCCGCGCCATAATCGATTCGACCGGCAGGCTCACGCGCGGCGTCACCACCCGTACCGCCGTCTCCTGATCGGCGGCATCGACGGGCAGCAGGCGGTGACCATCGACCGGCGGCGTGACGACAAACTGTTCATTGTTGAGATATTCGTCCACCAGATTGAGCGCATAATGGCTCCATTCGTGGATCAACGTATGGTACGCATCGGCATGCTCCCAACCAATGATGCTGCGCTGTTGTTTGTTCCAGAGCCCGCGGCCAACACGGATGGGTGTATACTTGTGCGCAGTATTGAAGCCATCGACCCAGCTACGTGGGTGCAGCCGGGTAGAAGCCAGGATCTGGAAATCGGCGATCGGCATCAGATCGGCACCGCCAATCGTCACTTGCCCAAACGTCATCTGGCCATCGGTCGCATCGAAAAGAAAATCGGCGGCAGCGCGAAAACCGGCCGCGATCTGGTGTAATGTCTGCTCGCTGGGTTGCCATTCGATCGCGACCAGCACATGAAACAGATAGATCTGCGCACGAAAGAGGCTGCGCCCGCTGCCGCGCTGCAACAGTGTGACCTGCTGCTGTTTGCCGCCGCGCCGTGGCCGCAACGCCACCTGGTAGCGACCCACCCGTTCGCCGAGCGCAAATAGCGGCTGCTCACCAGCCACCAGCGGCAGCAGCGCGGGCTCCGGCTGACCGGCGGGCAGGCGCACATGGCGCACACCGGGTGTGAGGGGTGTGCCGTCCGGCTCGGTCGCATCGGCGTCGGGTGTGAGCACCAGATCGAGCTGCGGGAACGCCGGCGTCATCGTGTGGATGCGCGGGTCGAACGCGAGCGGAAGCACAACTGCGGTCGGCGCACGACCGCGCGTCTTTTCGCTGATCATCGTTGGCAGCCTCCTCAATAGCAGCGAGTACGGGCATCGAATAACACCATGATATCTGATGATCAATGGACAATCTACTGGCGGAATCTTACAGATTGGTGTACGCGGCGCGATTCGGCCGCCAGCGCCGGGCGATTGTATGCGCTGATTCACCTGTTTGACCTGGCGATCGAGCGCATGGTGTGGGATGGTGCACTGCCTGCTATCGCCGAATGGCGCGCCACCGCGCCCGTCGATCCGCGCGCTGCGCGCTGGATGGCATTTATCGCGCAGTATGCTGCACTGCGCAGCGGCCCGCCCGCGGAGCAGCTTGCCACGCTCACGCAGCTCGCCGCCACTGCCGAAGATGATCCGCCGCTGCACGAGCGCGTGTTGCACGCGATCGGGATCGGCCACGCGCTGCTCGGCCGCTATGATGCCGCACTCACACACTGGCGCGCCGCACTCGCAATCGCCGAGCACAACGATGACCCCGTGCGCTGCGCCTACCTGCTGCTCGCGATCGGCACGGCGCACAACGATCTCGATGAGTATCCCGCCGCAATGGCCTACAGCGAGCAGAGTTTGGCGCTGGCGCGCAGCTGTGATGCGCCAGACCGGATCGCGCACGCCTGCTATGAGATCGGCAACAACGCGCTCCATCTCGGTGAGTGGGCGCGCGCCGATGCCGCGCTGGCCGAGGCCGAGGCGATTTACACCGCGCGTGGGCTGACGCCGCGGCTGGCGATGGTCACCTGGGCGCACGGGATCGCGCAGCAGATGCGCGGCGATGATGCGGCCGCAGAACGTAGCCTGCGCTTCGCGCTCACCGAACTGCGCGCGCGCAGCCCGACGATCACGATCGATGCGCTGGCACATCTCGGGCTGACATATGCCTCGCAGGCGCGCAACGCCGAGGCCAGCGCGGTCTATCGCGAGGCGATCGCACACGCCGAGCAGCACGCGCTGCGGCACTGGCTGCCGATCTATCGTGGGCTGCTCGCCAGCCACCTGGCGCGCCAGGGCGCGACCGACGCCGCACTCGATCTGTTTGCCGCCGCGCTGCGCGATATCGAGGAATTGCGCGATGCCCAGCAAATCGATGCGGTGCGAATGAGCCTGTTTGGCACGACCCAGTACGTGTTCGAGGCGTTGTTTCATCTGCGGCTGGCACGCGGTGAGCACGCACAGGCGTTTGTTGTCGCCGAGCAGGCGCGCGCACGTGGCTTTCGCGACCAGCTCAGCGCGATGACCGGCCAGCTCCCGATCGCCCACGATACCGGCATCACGCTCGCCAAAACGCAGGCGCTGCTGGCAGACGATGACCTGGTGCTGGCCTACATGACCACCGGTGGTATTCCGGCCGGCAGCCACTGGCTCAATCAGCTGGTACACGTCAATCCACGGCTGCTTGGCCACGTGCTGGCACCGCCGGCGATCGTCCTATTTGCGATCACCGCCGCGACGGTCGACGTACTGCACCTGACGGGTGACCCAAATATGCTGCGCGCATCACCCGGCCAGCGTGATCCAACGCTCGATTTGCTTCAGTCGGACCGGTCACTGCGCCGGCTGTATACTATGCTGATCGCGCCCGTCGCCGCACAGATCGCGCGCGCCAGACGCGTGCTGATTGTACCGCACGGCAGCCTGCACAGCGTCCCATTTGCCGCGCTGCGCGGTCCGCACGGCCGCTACCTGCGCAATGCCTCAGGCCCGGCGCTGCTGATCCTCCCCAGCGTGACGATGCTGGCGCGCCCGCCGCGCGCCACGCCACCGGTTCGCGCCGGGCTCGCGATCGGCTACAACGACCCACACGGTGCCGGGCTGGCGTATGCCGAGGCCGAGGCGCTGCTGGTGGCGGGCCTCATGGGCGGCGAGGCGTGGGTCGGCCCGCAACCCAAGCGTGAGTTGCTGCTGGCGCGCGGCCGCATGCCGTGGCTGCATATCGCCGGCCACGCGCGTGTGGATCCGCAGCACCCGCTGCGCTCGCAGATCGTGCTGGGCGAAGACGATACGCTGGATGCCGCGAGCGTCCTGGCGCGCGCACGGGTCGATTCGGATCTGGTGACGCTCTCGGCCTGTATGAGCGGCTACAGCCAGGTGCTGCCCGGTGATGAGCTGATCGGTCTGCTGCGCGCGTTTCTGATAGCGGGCGCGCGCAACACGATCTGCTCGCAGACCCGTATCCCTGATACCGTCACGTTTCTGGTGATGGCACGCGTGTACGAACTGCTGGCGGCGGGCGCATCTGCGGCCACGGCGTTGCAGCAGGCGGTGGCCGAGTTGCAGACGATGACAACCGCAACGGTCATCGCGCGCCTCGCCGCGCTCGGGCAGCCCACAGCTGACCTACACATCACGGGCGACACACCCTTCGCCGCGCCACAGTTCTGGGGCGGGCTGGTGTGTGTGGGCGGGTGATGTTGCGCGCGGGGGGTGGACACGGATTGCTGCGTTAGCCGACGGCAAACTCCGTGAACTGGCGCTTAAACGCCGACTGGAAGCCGAGGACGATATCGCTTTTTGGCACCCGCGCGCGACCAGCTGGTTTGCGACCCCTTCTTCGGTGCCGTCGTGCTGGATCCAGATCTTGCCATCGCGAATATCGATATGCACGATGCTCCCGTGTACGCGCTGGCGGTTCTGCCAGCCCACCGAGAGGAGTTGGTAGTGATCGCCTTCGGGATCGATGACCTGTTCGATCTCGATTTCCCCATACGCCGGACGATACTGCCGATACTCCGCGAGAATGTCGCGAATATGTTGGCGATATTCACCTACTCGATCCATGCGACAACCTCCTCCCGTTCCGGGTCGTGGTGATGCGCCAGTAATCTTTGACAAGCGCATTTTTCACCTGCTGGTGGAACACATCACGGTTTGGCATTGGTCGCTCCGAGCAAACAGACCAGTATGGGATCGCGAAACATAATCCACGCTGCTCGCACATATTGTAGCATGTGCAGACTTGAACCGCCCACCGATATCCGCGCAGCTGGTGGCGCGCCTATGCAGCCGCCGCACGCAGTTTGATCAGCTTCCTCTAGCGCTTGTATCTGTCGTAAGCAGTCATCCGGTGCGCGTGCATCGTCAAGACTGCGCGTGGATCACAGGCTGCGAAATACGGTAGGAGCGCAGACGCTGATTTTGTGCTTTTTATACTGTAATGTATTCAGCCGTTACATTCTCAAAAATCGCCTGATGTTCCTTCGACGAGATGACTGTGTCGTACAAGCCAATATCTTCGCCTTCGTGCTTATTGATGCCGGTATAACTCAGGCTTGCGTCCTCATAACGCTTAAACTTGTAAACAGCATCGTTCATCAAGGCGCTGTTGAATACGCCCAGACTCACGAGCAGTTCAAAGTCTTTCACGCTGAGGCCAGTGACCCGCTTGAAAAGCCCCGGTTCGAGCTGGGTGATAACATCTTTCAGCGTGCGTTCGCGGTAGTCGGTCAGGTACATGAACACCGGCATGCGGGTAGCGAACTTGATCAGCTTTTCCTGAATTTGCTTTCGCAAACTCTTGTATTCTTTTTCATCTTCGGATAGCTGCTTCTTCTGCGGGTCGGAAAGCTGCTGGTCGTTCGCACTTTTCTTGACCTTTTGCACTGCTTCCGATTTGTTGATAATCGTTTCAATCTCCTGATTGAGTGTGCGGAAGCCTTCGATGCTCATCAGCGCTTGCATCGCAGCGTCGTTCGTCATCAGGCGCTTCAACGTATCATTATCCACATTCACCAACAAAGCACTTTCCCAGCGCCGCGCCAGCAGCGTTGCCGTCGTTCCGCTCATCGCCATGTCCAGAATGCCGGCGGCGTCGATTTGTTTCATCGAGCTACCATCGTAGGCCAGCACTGGCAAAAAGCTAATGAATTCTTCGACCTTCTTTTCCTGACTCGACTCATCGATGTTCAAGCGACAGCTATAATCCGCGATTTGGCGCAGTGCGCGGTCAGGCGCAAAGTCGAACACGTAGCATTCTTCTTTGATAATCTGTTCCTGATTGGGCGTGTTGCCGTCAGGGTTGTTCACCGTCCACGGTGATTGCACGCGAAATGCGGCTTGAAAATAGGTTTCGGGAGTTGAAGTATTCCGTAGCATGAAGATGCCAGTCCACGGTCGGACGGTCACGCCGGTTGTCAGTTTGCTGCACGACAGCGTGATGGTTTTGGTTCGCAGCGGGTCGCCCATTGCGTTTAGCACTGGCGGCAGCGCTTTCACGCCTAACCCCGCGCCGGGGCCAGCAGCGACAATCACGTCGTAATGGCGATAGAAGCCGTTTTGCCGCGTGCCAAGCAGGTTCTTCATTGCGTAACACGACGCCACGCTTGGCAGAAACCAGAACGTGTGTGATAGCACGTTCAAGAGGCGCGTGTCGGAAAATGGCATTGGCGGCTTTTTTGCGCCGAGCTTCAAGTTATCCACGCTTGTTTCTAAAAACGCGCCGCGCAGCAGATCGAGCCATTTTTGTACTTCGTCCTCATACTTGAACTTGGCTTTGTCGCCAAGACCCGTTGCCGAAAAGAATACGTTCAGATCGAACTCGCTGAACTCGCCCTGCATAGCGATCTCGCGGATGGCATCCGGTAGCTGGTAGGTCAGCAGC
>JAYUYF010000718.1:0-2744 GCA_043752605.1 Roseiflexaceae bacterium | reverse complement strand
CCGGGTGGATGGCATCTGCTACGGTAAATCCGCGCCCATCGTCGCGGATTTGCAACTCGACATATGAATCTGTGATCCAGAGCTGAACCCAGATGGTTGTCGCCGCCGCATGCCGCACGATGTTCGTCAGCGCCTCTTGCGCCACCCGGTAGACACACTGTTCGGTCGCTGCAGCGAGCGCCAGTCGTGTGGACGGCAGTTTGATCAGCAGCTGTGCACCGGCCCGCACCGCGTGGCTGCGCGCCAGTTGCTCCAAGGCGGCGATCAATCCGTGTTCTGCAAGTGGGCTGGCGCGCAACGCGCGTAATGCGCGCCGCGTCTCCTGCAACCCCGATCGTATCACCGCGTGTGCCTGCCCGACACGCACGCGCGCCTGTTGCGGATCGTCCTCCCAACACGCATCCGCACTCTCGAGCTGAATGCTTACGCCGCTGAGTGTGTGCGCCAGTGTATCGTGCAACTCGCGGGCGATCCGGCTGCGTTCCTGGCTTGCACCAAACGCCTCGCGCAGATCGGCGAAGCGCCGGAGCTGCGCGTTGGCGTGCGCGAGCGCCAGTTGCTGCGCGCGCACCTGCCGAAGCAACAGCGCCACCACGCCACCGACCGCGAGAAAACTGGTGGTCTGAATCGCGGCGACAACCAGTGCCGGGCCCATCGGCGGATCGGGTGTCATGGTCGGCAGCAGCAGTGGCGCGCAGGTGAGCAGCGCTGTCGCAACGCTGAAGATCAGCACCGCAGTCCACTGGTAGCGCCACGCCACCAGCACCAGCGCAAACATCAACACCGGCAGACTGCGGAGCGCGAGACTCTCGGTATCCAACGGCCCGATCGCCGCAAGGCTTGGCACGGCGGCGAGGATGGTCACGGTCACAATCCAGCCAATGCTGAGCGCGCGCATATCCTCGCGCGCCAGCCAGTCTGGTGCGCCGACGGCGACGAGCAAGAGGACAACAGCGCCAGTGCCATGCACAAGATAGAAGCTGGGCGCGGGCATGACTAATGGCAGCAGCCACGCGTCGATGCCGACAAGCGTGAGCAGATAGCCGATCCAGACCAGCGCAATGCCACGGAGCAGCACCGCCCCCAGCGCGATCTCATCGGTGGCGTGCGTATCTGATGTGGTGATTGGCAAGGGTGCGATGTCCATGCGCTCGTCTCACAGGCGGTTATATCTCTCAGAGTATAGTGCGTGCGGTGCGCGATTGCCAGTGACAGATGTCACGCGTGCGCGTGACGCGCAGCACACGCGGGCGCACCGGATCGTGACGCGCGTGACTGGTGGCACGCCGCTGACGCAGCTAGACTTGGACACAGGGTAATCGCAGCGTGACAGGGGGAACGAACCATGCAACCGGCGCGTAACACCACCAGAATTGTCTATTTTATCGCGACTGGGCTCTTTTTTACGGTCTTTATCGTCTCGATTCTGCTCAGCGTACTCGACCCGCAGGGCACAATCGATGAGTATCGCAAGCTGTCGTTTCCAACCTGGTTATTGATTCCGCAGACGCTTGCAAAAGCGCTCGGGTTACTCGCGATCAGCCAACGACGCTGGCCCGTGCTAAAGGATTTTGCGTTTGCGGGATTTCTCTACAACCTGCTGCTCGCGCTCGGCGCGCACATTGCGGTAAGGGACGTAAATGTTGTGCTGGCGATCATCGGTCTTGCGGCGTGGGTGTTTGCCTTTACGATGGATCGCATCTACATCCCGCGTGCTGGTGGACAATCCGTTGGTGCATGACTCGTACGGCATCACGGCCGACGCCATCGCGCTCGCGAGACAGCGAACCGGATGCGGCGCTGGCAGCACGTCTACGATCTGGCGCTGGGTGACCGACAGCCTGGGTGGCTGTGACTCAGCTCACGCCGTGCAGCCAGTAGCGATGATTGCGGTCAGCAACGACGGCTGAACCCTTACCCGCACAGCTGCAGCTGCACTTTTAGCGCCGTATCGCGGGCGATCGCCAGCTGCATTGCTTCGTGAAATGCTGTCAGCGGGAGCGTGTGCGTGACGAGTGCCGCCAGTGGCAGGCGGCCGCTCGCCGCCAGCGCGATCGCGGTTGGGAAGACATGGGCGAACCGAAACGACCCGACCAGGCGTAGCTCGTTGGCCATGATGTGATTGGCGGCCAGCGACACGGCAGCGGGCAGCGTGCCGACCTGCACAATCGTGCCGCCCGGTCGCACCAGCGCGATCGCCTGCTGGAGCGCAGCGGCTGCGCCAGACGCTTCGAAAACGGTATCGAACCCGGCCTGCCACACCGCTGTGCGGATCGCTGCCAGCCGTGGATCATCGGGTGTATACGCCGCATCGGCACCGTGGCTGCGCGCGAACGCACCGCGTGTCGCGACCGGGTCGATCAGGGTGATCTGCGCGGCACCATAGGCGCGCGCGGCCATCACCAGCAACTGCCCGATCGCGCCACCGCCGGTGATCAGCACCTGCGCACCCGCCACCTGCTGCGCCTGGTTCAGCGCGTGCAGCGCGACGGCGAGTGGTTCGAGCAGTGCGCCCTGCTGATCGTCGATCTGATCGGGCAAGGGGTGGCAACAGGATGCCGGCAGCGTCAGATACTCCTGGAAAACACCGTCGGTTGGCGGGCTCGTCCGCGCGCTGCCAAGGTAGATCATCTGCGGACAGCGGTTGTAGTGCCCGGTGGTACAGGCGCGACAGATGCGGCACGGCTGCGACGGATCGATCGCGATCCGCTCGCCGATCTGATGGGTGGTGACCGCAGAACCAA
>JAYUYF010000717.1:0-6895 GCA_043752605.1 Roseiflexaceae bacterium | reverse complement strand
CGTGGTTGCGTGGGAGGCCGATCCTGGCCGCATCGCGCAGCTCGTGTACGGCGAGCGGCGGTTCCGCGCCGCGCAGTACGCCGGGTTCCAGACGATTCGCGCCGAGGTGATGACCCTGACCGACGAACAGGCGCTGGCGCGCATGTACGCGGAGAATCAGGATCGGGTGCAAATTGACCCGATCGACGAAGGCATCGGGTACGCCGGGCATCTCGCGGACGGCTACACGCTTGTGCAGATTGCGCAGTTCGCGGGCGTGGCGACCAGCCTCGTCGAGAGTCGGATTGCGCTGACCCGGCTGCGCGACGACCTGCAAAAGCTGGTGCGCGACGAGAAGTTGAGTCTCAGTCACGCGGGGCACCTTGCCCGGCTGGACAAAGATCATCAGGTGGTTGCGCAGCGACTTTTCACCAGCGGACGCATGCCCGCGTGGAGCGTGTTTGTCGAAATGGTCGACGGGCTGTACGAAGCGCAGGTAGCGGATGACCTGACAATGCTCGAAGGGTTCGCCGTGCAGCACATGCAGGCGATTGCGACCGCAAATCGTACGGGCGAGCCGGTGCGTATTGCGCGTCTGCCAACCCCGATACACTGCACGCTGACGACCAGACGGAAAGGCACGCCGCTCGCAAACCAGCTTGCGGCGTGGGCAAGCACGCTCGATCCGCACGGGCGCGACGCGGTGTTCGCGACGATCAACGCGCTGCTCGATGCGGGTAAAATCAGCGCCGACGAGCACGCGCTGAAAACGTATACCGATCAGCCCCGACTCTTTGAGGAGGCCACGCACCAATGAACATGTACGCCCAACGGTACACGACCGCCATCCGGGACAACGCGACGCTCCCTCGGTTCACGCTTGACGACCTGCGCGCCGCGCGCACGCAGGTGGACATGGACGATCCCCCGGCCTGGCCCGCATTGCTCGATGCGGCGATCGCCGCTGAGCTACCAGAAAATTATGTCTCCGACCTGCTTGTGCATGATTACGACTGCCTGCACGAGCAACAGCCGCCGGTGTTTGGCTGGATGGTGCGCGAGAACGGCACGCACATACTGCTGCCCGGCAGTGCGGCGCACGTCAAGACGGTGCAGCAGTCGTTCGGGTACGACCCGTTGTTGCAATGGTACTACTGGGACGGCGCGACCTTGCATCCGTCCAGTGCCACGGCGGTGCAGGCCGCGCTCGCGGCGTGGAACGCACAGGCCGCGCTACAGGCAGACGGGCGCTGGCGACGGAAGCCGACCTTCGTTGCACTGCCCGTGACGTGGGCGACCGACTACGCACGTGGTGTGGGCGTGCTGGGCGAACCAGGGGCGTGTGCGTGCGGCCTGCACGAAGATTTCTGTGCATGGCGCTATCCGGTGAGCACGATCACGCCGTACCAGCAGGGCGCGGTCGTTGGCTGGATCTGCGAAACGCAGATCACGCTGTCGTTCGACGGTGACGGACGCCAGTGTGGGCGGTTTTGGGCGAAGTATCTGTACATTTAAGGAAGGATGAGCTGATGGCCGAGATTAACATCTTCGAGCAAGCACCCGACGACCTGATCAACACGCACCTGATCGCGCTGTGCGCCGCACACGACGAGGCGGCCTACGAGGTGTACATTATGCAGGTGTTCGTGGGGGCGGAAAGCCAGTCGACGCGCACAAACGTTGAAGCGGTCTATATGACCGCCACAATGCAGGTGCATATTGCATGGCCGCGCAGCGGGGTGCTGGACAGCGCCGAGGTCTCCGTGATCAACGGAGTTACGCGGATCGCGCTGGAGAAAACCATTGGCCGATGGGTCGATGACGCCGCATGGAAGCGATTTCCGGTGGAAAGAAGGGAAGCATGAACGACACCACCACCAGCCAGACGGTATACGACGACACGCACGATACACGCCAGCCGCCCGAGGGCGTCTGGTGGCCGTACACGAACGCAAGCGGCGATCCGCTGCCGTACTACACGCACACCGCGTACCAGAAGTTCTGTGCAGATATCTGGGCAAGCAATCTGCGCGAAAGCTTGCGCCATTACGACGGGCGGTTTAGCTACGACGGGCCAGCCGTGCGCGTCACGTACATTGGCGACGTGAACTGCGAGACCCGCGTGCCGTGTACGCACGACAACCTGGGCCTCAGTTATATCGTGTACCCGCGCGTGCAGCACTGGGAGTCGGAAGACGATCATCAGGATGACGACGACGACCAGGGCTAGACACACAAAAACCTGCGCGCGTGGCATATGCCACGCGCGCAGGTTCGACCAAAGATTAGACCACCACCGTAGCTAGGATAGCACGGGACGCGCCTACGTGTCAAGTGCATGGTCAGTAATATGCGTGCGTCGTTGACTTTACGTGGTGCGCGTGCTAGCATACCATTCCACAGGCTATAGTGGGTGGAGCGGCCATGACAATATTACGAGCAGTACGGCTCATATTCCTGCTGACAGGGCTTGCGCTGGTCGTGACGACCGATCCGCATTTGCGTGCCGTCGTCCTGGTGGGCTTGCTCACGTACTGGATGCACGTACACGTGCGCGTGAATCTTGCGCACGATGAGGCGTACATTCACGCAGTTACCGACTCGGAGAACCCGCGTCAGAACACGTTCGCACAGATCAATCGCGTGCTGCGGCGGGCACGGATTGGCGAAGGCCGGTGATGAAACTGCGTACGTTACGCAGATCATCTTCGTGCAGTCGGGTGAGCTGATCGACCATTGCCCGCAGGCTCGGGTCGAGTTCGAGCAGGGCTTCGAGTTCTCTGCCGAACGGCGCGCTCTGTACCACGGGATACCCGATGATGTACAGTACCTCCGAAAGGTCGCGGCCAAGCGCCGTGGCAATGGCCGAAAGATTCGCGAGATTCGGTTCGGTGGTGCGGCCACTCTTGATGTGGCTCAGCGTACTGAGGCTGACATTTGCCTCGCGGGCAAGATCGCGTAGTTGCCACCCGCGTGCCTGCATCATGGGACGGAGATACGCATACAGCGGTGGTGTATCACGGGTGAAGCTCATGGCGTTTGCCCTCTTTCTGGTGTCTAGCACATATGGTCGCGTGGGCGCTGCAAGAATAGTACCACGGATACGCGCGCGTCGTCAATGACTAGCGCAAAATACGTCATACGTGATACCTTGACTATCAACGATAATTGACATGTATTGCACAATAGTGTACACTTACGCACAAGACGGTACAGAACAGGACACAAAAATGGCACGTACCAGCGGCGGCTTGGTTATCACATCGATCCAGTTCGAGGTGAAACAGTGGCAGGCACTGCTCGCGCTGCGGACGAGTCGCGCGGCCACGTTTGCGCGAAAAGTCTCGATCGCTGAGCTGGTGCGCGACGCCGTGGCCCACTACCTGCTGGCGGAGCACGAACCCGCAGCCAAACATGAATCGCCCGCGTGACACACAGCACAGCCGCGATAGTACATGCGATCGCGGCTGTGCTGTGTGCCAGTGTGGCACACAGACCGTGACAAGGAGAACACCACGCCATGACGACTGACACAACGACAATGGACGACTTGGTTGCACGAGCGCGCGACGACATGGACGCACCCGAGCAACGATCCCCGCTACGGTTCTTCGGGTGCGTGCGCGCGGGCAGCATGTCGCCCGCGACAACCAGTAAGGGCGACCAGACCATCTCCGTGTATATGGAGTTGGTTGACCCGCAGCAGAGCTACCCCGACATCATCAACGGCGTCCATACGTGGACGAAGCGCTGGAAGCAGGTCATTTGCCCTGGCTTGATCGAGATCGGGTTAATGCCGGAGCGTAAAGGCGATACGTACATTCCGCCAACCGACTGGGCTGGTCAGTTCCTGTCGTGGGAAATGCTGCCGCTTGGATTGGTGGAGGGCGAGCGCGCCTTTTACGACGACCCGAAAACGGGCGTACGGCGCGAGCGCAAGGCACCGCGCTTTCTGGCGCGGTACGAATCGGAAGCGCTGATGGAAGTGGCACGCGCTGCGTACATGAGCAGCATCGGGCAGGCCGACCGCCCCGCGCGCGCGCCGCAGACCGAGCGCGCCCCGGCACGGAACACGCCACTACCGATCACGAACATCGAGATCGATGCGCTCTACCCGCAGAAGCCGGTCGCACGACCAGTAGCGGCAGCGCCCAACCCGGCGCTACGCAGTGCGGCGCTGGCGTTGTTGCCCACATTGCTCGCTGCCGCAAACGGCACGCTGGCCGGGCTGGCGCAGGCGATTGACAATCACCCGCTGTGCAAAATGGCGCTGCGGATAGACGATCTCGATGTGACCGCGTATGCCAGTTCGCACGGCCTCGTCTAACCGCTTTCCCCCGCCTGCCTGCGATACACCTGATTCGGTCATCTGGAAGAATCAGGTGTATCATAGATACACGTGAACATAGTGCGAGGAACCCACATGGCAAGTAAAACACCAACCACGCCACCCACGCCACCGCACGAGATCGTGCCGACCATGCCGCATGACACCACGTCGGACGCGATCGCGACCGACGTGTTCGGGGAACAGGAAATCGACGCCGCGACCGATACCGTAACGGACGCCGAGACCGACCCCCGTCCGCCCACCGCGCGCGAGATTGCCGAGCAAGCGCTGGCGTTCTTGCGGCGCGGCGATCTTGATCGGGCCGAGCAGTTGCTTGTTGCGGTCGTCACCGCCCCTTAGTTCATGAGAAAGGCCACCACCACCATGGCAAACAGTCTTGTTTCTCTCCTACTCGATCCAACCGCGACACCGCAGGATGGGGACGCCTGGGCCAGCTACCCGGTCACGCGCGTGGCCGTTGCGCCCGGCGTGTCCGCGATTGCGCAGACCAGCGATAACGCGATCCTGACGTTCGCGGTACTCGACACACGTCGCTGGCTCCAGACCGTGACCAACGGCGAAATCCACGCAACGTGTGCTGCGCTGCGCGGCATTTCCGAGCGCGCCTACCTGATTCTCATCGGCAGTCTGGTGTCGCACCGGGACGGCACCACGCTGGAGAACGGCCAGATCACGAGCTGGCCCTGGTCGAGCATCATGGGCGCGCGGGCCAGTTATCAGGAGCACGGTGTCATCATCGTGGACGTACTGACACCCGCGAACGTGCCTGCGGCGATTGATCTGATCGCGCGGCGCGACCGCACGGCCAGCCGCACCGCGCCAATGCGCGATGTGTTGTTCCCAGACTGCGCCGTGCTGGCCCTGATGGCGCTGGGCATGACCGAAGCGCGTGCCGATACGCTGATGCGGCATTGCGGCGGGCTGGCGAATGCGCTGGTACTGCTGACCGGCACCGACCCGCTCCCCGATCCGTTCGACGCGACCACCCGGCTGAACACGCGCAGCGTGCTCGGGTTGTCGGCGGACGTGACCCTCGGGCTGATGATGTCCGAACTGGCGGTGGCCTGATGCGTGTTACCCAAATGAGCGTCAGCGTGCAGCGCAAGGTCGGTCTCCCCGGCTTTGGTAACGCGACGTTCAGTGCCAGCGCCACCGTTGATTTAGCCGAAGGCGAGACTATCGCCAGTACGACCCCCATTGTCTTCTCCGAACTCGCCGCACAGATCGCGGTACAGTGCATTGTGCTCGACGCAGAGCAGCGGCAGGCGATTGCCGAAGCGTACGATGCCGCGATGGGCGGTCAGTCGTGACGGCCATCGCGCCGCGCCTTGCCGTCGTGATGGAACAGATCGCGCGTGTGCAAGCAGCACAGGCCGAGGTCTACACCAACAAACAGATCGGCAGCACGGAAAAGCGCCTCCACGTGGAGGCGCTGGCGCGCGAACTCGAAACGCTCTGGGAAGAAAAGCGCGCTGCCGTTGTCCATGCGCGGTGCGGCGTGGTGTCGCAGCCGCGCCCGCCGAGCGACCGGATGCGTGACACACGCAATTACGCACACGTTGATGAGGAGCTACGATCATGGGCATTATCGGACTAAGTACGCAGACGGGCGCGCTCCCGCGTATTGGCGAGCTGCGCAAGGGCGCACCGCGCGACGCGGCGGGAGCGGGCGTCGGGCAAGACCTGGATCACTTTCGTTTTACCAGCGTCAACCCGGAGCTGGTGCAGCGGTTTCTTCAGGTGTACGGCCCTGAGCCGCGCAGTATCGAGGTGCGGTTGCCGTACGCGACCGTGGCAGCCAACTGGGACTGCTGGATGAAAAGCTATGCATCGGGCGTGCTCAAGCGCCAGTGCGACGGCGAAACGTGCGTGCAACGGCTGGAAATGGTGCGCGGCGTCAACACGCAGATGCGTAATCCCGTGCCGTGCCTGTGTACGTCGCTCGGCTTGCCCGAAAAGCACCCGGATCGCTGCGAGCAATCCGGCAAGCTCACGATGCTCCTTCCCGCGCTGGGTCATATGGGAGCGGTCACGCTCACCACGGGCAGCTTCTGGGATATCAGCGGCCTATCAGCCAACCTGCAATGGATCATGGAGAACGTCGGCACGGTGCGCGGCATTCCGCTGGTTCTCGCGCGGCGCGAACGCGAAATCTCGGTGCCGGTCGGCAAGGGTCGCCAGTTGAAAACAAGCTGGCTGCTCGCGCTGGAGCTTGCGCCGCGCGTGGTCGAGCAGCAGATCGCCGCGCTTGAAACGCGCGCGTTCGGGCCACCGATCTTCGAGACGCCGCGTTTCGCGCTACCCGACGCACGTGCAACGCACGACGACGAGGCGGACACGGCCACCAGCGAGGCACGCTTCTGGTACAACGCAGAGAAGCTTGGGATTTTAACGTGGGATGCGTTCGAGTCCGTGCTCGGCAGTGCCGTGCCGGTGCCCACATCAGCCGATGGCTGGCGAATCATGGGTGTAACGATTGAGGCGCTGGCCGCGCAGGACACACTCGCCGTTGCCGCTCCTGCGGAGTAAGCGTCACAGTGGCGGGGGGGGGGGGGGCGCCCCGGC
>JAYUYF010000716.1:0-6896 GCA_043752605.1 Roseiflexaceae bacterium | reverse complement strand
GCGACGGCTACGGGTCACAGCGCCGTCACGCCACTTGGCAATGTGCCGCTGGTCACGCCCGCCCACGGTCTGGTGCAGGTGCTGTTGCGCCCCGAGATGATCCACCTCGCCCACGATCCGCAGGGTGTGGGTACCATCCGCACGCTGCGCTATACCGGTGCCGATCAGCACGTGCTCGTCGAACTGCCCGAGACCGATGTGGTGTTGCACGTGCGCGCGCCCGGTGATTTGCCGCTTGCGGTCGGCGAGCGTGTCGCGCTGTGGGTCGATACTGCGTTGGTGGCGTACCCGTCGGTTCCGTAAGGCCGCAGCCTTACGGCCCCTCGCCCAATACCCCCGCCAGCGTCAGTACCAGCCGCGCGTTGTAGTAGATCGCGTGCTCGCTCACGGTCCAGTCGCTATCGGTGTCGGCGTAGGCTTTGCCGTAGAAGCGTGAGTAAAATGCCCCCTGAAACTGATTTGGTCCTTCGGCGAGGATCCCGGCCGGCAGGCCGTCGTGCGCGTCGTGGCTGTAGATGTGCGAGTAGATTTTTGTTGGCGGGTTGCTGCCGTAGCCAGTGACATAACTCTTCGCCAGCGGGTTGATCCCCAGCACATAGTTGATTACGCCGCGTGCCGCGCGCTGCGCCTCAGCAGGGTCATCGCCCGCCAGTGTGCTGCCACGCAGCATGATGTTGGCGTACTCAAGTGCGACCGCGTTGCTGCCCCAGTAGTAGCTCGAGTCACCACTGCTGCCGTCTTTGAGGAAGTTGCGCCAGTTGGTTGTGCTGGCTGCCAACCAGTAATCGCGCCACGGGCCAAACTGCTCGCGCACAAATGCCTCACGGGCCGCCGCATCGGCCGCAGGCGCGGAGAAATAGCTGAGTGCCGCGTGCTGGCTGATCGTCACCAGATTGCGCGTGGGATCCCAGTGCGTGCGATCTTCGTCGCCGTAGCGCGTCAGAAACTGCGCACCGATCGCAGCATCACCCGTCGTATGAAACAGCTCGGCCAGCGCCCACAGCCGAAACTGGCGCTCTTCATCATCAGTGTAGCGCGCGTTACCATCTTTTGGTAAGATGACACCCGGATTGGCATCGAGGTAGGCCTGCCCGCGCAGTGCCGCCGCGCGTAGCCGGGTTGCGTAGGCGTCGTCGATCGGGGCAAATGCGCGCGCCGCACGCGCCAGCGCCGCCACCGCTGTGGCCGTCGCCGGTGTTGGCTGGACGCTGCTGGTGCCGTCGTCGCCCAGATCGGTGATATACCGCTGCGCCACGGCGGCGCTGATCGACCCTGGCGCGCAGGGCGCATCATCGATACAGTTGTTTGGGTAGATGCTGTTGTGAAATCCACCGGTCGTCGGTTCCTGCATGCGCAGTATCCAGTCGAGTTTCCAGCGCACTTCATCGAGGATATCGGGCACACCGTTGCCGCTCTCGGCGATGCCGGTGTCGTCGCCAAACAGCGCGGGCGCGCGCGCGTGGGCATCGAGCAGATCGCGGATCGGTGCGGCGGCAAATGCCACGTACTTGCCATAATCGCCGGCATCATACCAGCCGCCGCTGACGTTGCGTGCGGGCAGGGTTGCATTGCGGCAGCTGTCATCACTGCACGATGAGCGCAACACTGCGCGCGCATCGTTATCGGGGTGGCCGACCCCGCGCGCAAATACGGGATCCTCGATCGCGATCCCCTGACGCTGCATGTAGAAGTAGCGCGTTGCATCGCGCAACAGCGGCGCGTAGACGGTGGCGGACACATCGAAGCGCGGTGATGGATCGAGCCCGTCGACCGCGAGCGTGTAGGTGCCTGGCTCGCGTAGCGCGCCGAAATCGGCCAGGCAGATGCGTTCGCCCGAGACCAGCGCGTCGAAATCATTGATCAGCGTGAGCGTTCCCTCGATCATTGGCGCGCTATCGGCTGCGCGGCGCACGACAAATGGCGCGTTCGCGCAATCGAGCGTTTCGCGCCAGCCGCTCACCAGCGCATATTTTTCGGCATCAGCCTGGTAGCCCACCTGATTAATTTTGATCGCCGGGAAGCTTGGCTCGCTATCTGGCGAGCTGATCCGCAGATCAGCGATCCAGAATGTCGCTGGTAACACGCCGCTGAAACGCAATTCGAGCACCTGCGACGGGCTAAAGCCAGCACCACCCGCAGCGAGCAAATCGCGCAGCGGGATCTCGACCGTTGTCCAGTCGGTTGTCGGTTGCGCGTAGCGATTGAGTTCGACTTTTATCGACTCGAGTACTGTGCCACCCGCGCCTTTGCCGGTAAAGCTGATTGTCGGATTCTCATCACCGTTCTGGCCTTTGATGGCAAACGCTATCACGCCGTTTGCCATGTAGGGTGCCACGCTGTAGGTGTTCCAGCCTGGCAGCGCCAGCGATCCCGTCCACCAGCCAGCACTGCCATCCACAGCGATCCGGATCGTCGGCGCATCGCCTGGTTGTTCGGCGGTATCGCGTGGTAGTAATCCGTTCTCGGTCTCGATCGCGAGGCCCATCCCGGCACCGGCCCAACCACCAAAGCCGGGTGTGCCCGCCGGATCCACCAGCCGTAGCTCTTTGAGCTGGTTGTAGCCGTCTGTTGGCGGCGCGCCAGGCACGGCTGTGGTGACGACGAGGGGGGAGCCTGCGCTCCGCGCCACGGCTGTCGGCAGATCAACCACGGCGGCTGCTGGCGCGTCGGCTGGCGTGCCGGGCGGCGGTACGGGTGCCGCACAGGCGGCGAGCAACGCGGCAGTAATGAGCAGGATACACCGACGCACTGGTGCAATTCGCATGGGTTCTCCTCACAAGTGGTTACCTGTTATTTGGTTCAGCACCACCACGTCGGCGTGGTGTACATGTTGGTATGCGTAGTATCTGCCATGATTGTAGCAAATACGCATCGTCACGCCGACGCAGATGGCAAGATTGTCACACTGGCGACGCTCACGAATAACGCTCTGGCTGCGCAAGCACGGCCAGAAGCGCGTGTATAATTACGCATATGAGTCGTATTTGAGCAGACAACCGCCATCACCCGGCGTTGCCGTGCGCTGAAATCAGAGGACGCGAGATGGCTGACCGAACCCCGATGTTCCGCTTGCCAGCATTGGTACTGCTGGCGCTGCTGCTGGCCACGTGTGGCCGCCCGACGGTCGTGATGACACCCGTGCCCACGCCACCCCTGGCGACGACCGTACCCGGCGCGCAACAGATTACGATTGATCTGCCGACCAACGGCACCACAGTTGGCAGTCCATTCGAGTTGCGCGGTCGTATCGCGACGTACCCGACGACCGGTCAACTCGCGTTTCGAATCTTTGATGCGCGTGGCACGCAGGTGGGCGGTGGCACGATGCAGGTCGCCGGTGGCCCCGGTCAGCCGGGTGCATTCGCCGTCCAGGGTGCCTACAGCGCCGTACAGAGCGGCCCTGCGCGTATCGAGGTCATCGATATCGATGCCGCCAGCGGCGCCGTCCGCGGCATTGCCGCAGTACCGGTCAACCTGTTGACCACCGGCGCGCCCGCAGGCACACCAGCACTGCCGACGCCGCTGCCAGTGCTGCCCACCACCCCGCCGCAGGTGCTGCCCACCGTCGCGCCATTGCCGACAGCCGCACCCGCAGCGCAACAGATTGTGATCGATTCACCACCGCCGGGGACGCTTGTTGGTAGTCCGCTCACAATCGTTGGTCGTACATCACGCTACCCGACTCAAGGCGGATTGACGTATCGTTTTATCGATGATGCGGGTCGCCAGATCGGCACCGGTCGTGTGCCAGTCAACGGCCAACCCGGCACGCAGGGGCAATTTACTGCTTCGCTGGCATTTACGCTACCGCTCAACGGCGGCGTTGTGCGCGTCGAGTTGCTTGAGCAGGATACCGCTGGTACGGTCACCGCCAACGCGGCGCTCGAGCTGCGCGTCGCACCGCCGCAGGCGATTACGATCGATACGCCTGCGGCGGGCACACAGGTTGGCAGTCCGGTCACGCTCACGGGTCGCCTGGCGCGCTACCCCTTCCAGGGCAATCTGGCGTATGTTGTCACCAATGCCGCCAACGCCACGATCGGACAAGGGCTCGTGAATGTGACCGGCGCGCTCGGCCAGCCGGCTACGTTTGCCGCTTCGCTGACATTTACGCCGCCCGCCGATGGTGGCCAGATCCGGGTCACGCTCGCGGATGAAGATGGCACATCGGGTGTGGTGGCCGCCAGCGCCGCGATCAATCTGGTGGTCGCGCCGCAGGCGCAGCGGATCACGATCGGGTCACCGGCGGCGGGCACAGCGGTGGGCAGTCCGGTCACGCTCACCGGCAGCACGACGCGCTACCCGTTCCAGGGCAACCTCGGCTACCGCGTGCTGGGTGCCAACAGCACACAACTCGGTGCCGGGGCATTCCCCGTCAACGCGCAGGTCGGTCGGGGTGGGCCATTCGTGGCATCGCTGACGTTCGCCCTGCCGTCGGCAGGTGGACCGATTACGATCGAACTCTTTGACCAGGACGCGGGTACGGGTACCACTGCCGCGACGGCATCGGTCAATCTCGTAGTGTCGGCACCCGTGCCCGTGACTGTCGGCCCGGTGATCGAGCAGCGTGTGATCATCGAGACGCCGCGCGCGGATGACCTGGTGCCCGGCCAGTTTACCGTCGCCGGGCGTACCGTCAATCCGCCAAATCGGTCGCAGCTGAGCTGGCAATTGCTCGATCAGAGCGGGTTGCCGCTGCTCTCGGGGATCTTCACGACGACCCCGCAGACAAGCGGCCGGGGCGCGATCTTTAGCGGCACAGTGGCTGTGCCGGCGGGGTCATCTGCTGTGCTTACACTTGTGATTTCGGATGTCAACAATGCGGGCCAGACGCTCGGTAGCGGCCGCGTGCAGGTGCGTACAAGCCAACGCTAAGCGCAACCGCTGAGGCGTGCTTCAATTCCGGCGGTTACCGGTGTACCGCCGGAAGATCGATAGTCAACACACCACGGTACATTCCGCAGTATCCGCTGGGAGAAATTGGTGGCGCACGTCATCCCGGTGTATAGCTCGGGATTGTGTAAAAAGTAAAAATCCGTATAGTTACGGATAGCGGTGTCTGTAGCACGCGCGTATAGTGTACTGGGGTAGTGCGCCGATCGCCTGCGGTGTATCGCCGTACCGGTTGCTGGAGTTCGCTACGTAGCGCGCTAATTCTGGCTGGAGGGGATGAAGACCCGTGCATATGCGCCGATCGCCTGCGGTGTCCTGCACAGAGAAGGGCCGCAGGTCATGCGAAAAGGGTTTGTCGAACACATCGAACTCGTGCTGACCAGCATGGGTGTCTGTCTTACGATTCTCATCGTCATCCTGTTTGCTGCACAGCCCACGATGCGCTGGCAAGCAGCGACCGTGGCCGGGCTTAGCATCAGCAGTGGCCACGGTATCATTTTCTGGGTCATCCGCCAGCGCCGCATGCAACTGGTACGCGACATAAACCACCGACAGGCCATCCGCGACACGTTACTGCTAACGACACAACGCCTCTGCACAACCGATCCGCCACACGATATCCTGTTTTCGCAGCTGGCAACGCTCGCCGTCACAGATTTCGCCGACTGGTGTAGTATCGTCGAGGCCACGCCCGGCAAGCCCTTGCGTCGTGCAGCGCTGGCGTGTGCGAACCCGGCGCACGAACCATTGCGGCGACAACTGCTTGATCATTTGATGCCTGAACACGCCACCGTCAGTTATCGTTCGGTGCTCCAGAGCGGCGAGACCCGCTTTGTGGCTGCCATGCCCGCAGATGCACTCAACGACCTGCTCCCCGATCGCGCATACCAGCAGCTCATTATCGCAATGCGCATCGAGTCGATCATCACCGTTCCGTTGATTGTGGCAAATGCAATTGTCGGTGCTGCGGCATTCATCCGGCGTACCGGCAGCTCGCGCTATACCCATGCCGACCAGCGCGTGGCCGAAGACTGGGCAAGGCAGGTGACGCGAACGCTCGATCACGCGGTGCTGGTGCGGCGGGCGCAACGGCAGATCGAAGAGATCGATGCGGTGCGCCAGCTTGCGCGGATGATGGTTCAGCAGGCCGACCTGCTGACATTGCTGACGTGCGTCGTTGAACAAGTCGCGACAAAATTTGGCTATCAGTTGGTGAGCGCCTACAGTATTGAAGCCGACCAGCTTGTCTTACGTGCACACGTTGGCCAGCACGAAGCGCTTGCTACTCTGCCACTGATTGGCTCGGCCAGTGGCCGGGCGATCCAGAACGGTCGCGCCGAACTGATCACCGATGTTGACGCTGATCCAGACTTTTGTGCTGACCACCCCGGCATCACCCAGGCGATCATCGTGCCGCTCCGCCAGCGTAACGGTGATCAGCTTGGCGTGCTGGTTGTCGAATCAAATGGCTCGCCGGCGTTGACTACCGATGATCTGGCGTTGCTCAATTTGCTCGCCGACCATGTCAGCATTGTTGCCGATTTTGCACTGATGGCAGGCCGACTCGAGCGATCTGAGCGAACGCTGCGCGCTGAGCGTAGTCTGTTTGTTCACGGCCCGGTGGTTGTCTTTCGCTGGGGATGCCGACCTGACTGGCCGATCGAGTATGTATCGGCAAACGTTGACCAGTTTGGTTACGATGCGGAGGTGCTGATCGCTGCCGGACAACCGTTTAACGAGTTGATCGTCGCCGAAGATACGCTGCGCGTGAGCACAGAATCCCAGGATTATCTGCGCAACCAGCGCGGATCATTTGATAAACTGTACCGAATGCGAACTATGCATGCAGAACCGCGCTGGGTGCGCGATGTTACGGTGGTACGCCGCAATGCTACTGGTACAACGACGCATTACGACGGGTATCTGATCGACATAACTGATCAGGTTGCTGCCGCAGCGGTACACGCCGATCTCGAACGACAGCTGGCAGCAGCGCACAAACT
>JAYUYF010000715.1:0-2748 GCA_043752605.1 Roseiflexaceae bacterium | reverse complement strand
CCGTAGGGCCGCAGCATGGTGCGGCCGGGGGCCACAGACACAGATCGGCGCGACCGGGTGCGCGTCAAGCCGCGATCCCGTAGGGCCGCAGCATGCTGCGGCCGGGCGGCCGGGGGTCAGATGCGGATCGGCGCGGATTGGGCAGGTGAATCCGTGCCATCGTCGATGAAGCAAGTGTGTCCGACATCGCGTGTTAGCTGTTGTTTGTGAGTGTGAGCAACGCTTCGATTTCGACTATCAGCACTGGCAGATTCGGCTGTGCAAAGCTCATCCCTGGCGCGGGGATGCGATTGTGCTTAATATCGGGCGGGATATGCTTGTGGTGCGGATGCGTGCTTTGTAGCTGCGCATGATTAGGGTGCGGTTGCGAATCGTACCAGTAAAGCTTGGTGGTGTTGCGCCAGACTTCGTAGCCATAACCATCGATGACCAGTGGTAATCGATCAAAGACAAGACGTTCTCGTACGACAAGACGAATGGTACTGGCAAAGAGCACTTCTCCTGTGACACGCGCGATTGTCGCACCACGCCGCACAAACACAAGCGTCGATTGCGCGACCACGGGATAGCGATCTGGAAGCGTGTAGAGAAAGAGTTCGTAGTCTTCAGCAGTACGGAAGAACGTCATGCACGAACCTGGATTAACCCGGTGAGCCGTGGCTCCAGCCCCTGCAGGCGCTGCACCGCATTGCGATAGTCGGCCTGTCGCACCAGCCAGGTGCGATACACACTCGCCCACTCGGTAAAATCAAGCACCCAGCTGTCGTCCTCGGGTTCCTCGCCGCGCGCATAGGCGGTATAGAAGAGATCGGAGCGTACCCCATACTGGCGCTCAAAGGCGAGGAGCTCTTCTTCAAGCGCATGGATATCGGTGAGCAGCAGGCGTGGATTCATCGCTGCATTCTCCTGTGCTGATCTACTGCGCATAGTATACCCCTTCTGATGCACGCGTGCAGCGAATACCGCGATACACCAGACGAACGTCTTGCGGCGCGCAGGATCGGAACTTCCTTGCGTTGCAACGCCCCCGCTCCCGCTTCTGGTTAGGAGCCGAAGGCGATCGGCCCCGCATCCGATCATTCTGCGCCTGCGCATATGACTCATATAACAAAAGGCATTGATATCCTGTCGCCAGGTACCTTTCTCCAGGCGTATCAGACGGGCTACGGCCCGAAAACCGCCAGGCAACTTTGAGCGCCAGATGCGCATTCGTGTCTGGAATGGCATGCCTACCCCTCGGTCGGGGCACCAACCGCCAACGGTGCCCGCCGCAGCAGCACGACCAGCAACAGCGCCGGCGCCAGATAGATCGACCCAAACAGCATGGCGAGGTCGCGCGCACCCCACCCCGCATCGGAGAGCCAGCCCGCCGTGTAGCTTGATGCCGCCGTGGCCAGCGTCATCAGTGCGAGTTCGATCGCAAACACCCGCCCGCGCAGCTGATCCGGCACGCTGAGTTGCAACAGCACCGTGCTGAAGACCCACTGCGTGCTACCACCGAGGTGCGCCAGCATCACCGCCAGCGCCGCCAGCCAGAGCGTGGGTGCCTGGCTCGCCAGCACGTAGCCCAGCCCGGTGAGCGCGACGGCCGGCGCGATCGCGCTGCGCATCGCCGGGAACGTGGTACCAAACACACGCTGCGCCAGAAATGGCCCGATCGCCGCACCCAGCCCGCGCGCGGCGTACAGCAGCCCGATGCTCAACGCACCATCGACACCCAACGGGAATACCCCCCGCCCCAGCAGCGTCAGCACCAGCAAGACGCCCGCGCCCAGGCTCCAGAGCCCTTTAATGCTGGTATACAGCAGCGCCTGCGGGTGGCGCGCAAGGAACGCCAATCCCTCGCGCATGTCGCCGCCCGCCACCCGTGGCCGCGCCGCGCGTGCCGCCAGATGGGTCTCGACGATCGGGATCCGCACGATGATTACGGCCGAGAGCAGAAACGAGCATGCATCGATGATGAACGCCGCCGTGGTGCCGAGCGTGCCCGCCACCAGCCCACCGAGTGCCGCGCCGATCGCCAGCATCGCGCTCCAGGTCGCGCCGCTGATCGCATTGGCCGTCACCAGATCTGCGGCATCCGTCACCATCGGGATCGTGGCCGAGCGCGCGGGCTCGAAGAACGCCGCGAGCACTACTTTGCCGACCGTACACACATAGATGATCCAGATATCATTCGCATCGCGCACCAGCAGCAGCGGTAACACCAGCAGCGCGCGGCCAACATCGGCAGCCACCATCACCAGCCGCCGCGGCAGCCGATCCACCAGCACACCCGCCCACGGGCCGACCAGCGTTGCGGGCAGCATCTCGGCCACCAGCAACAGACCCACAGCGGCACCCGAGCCGGTGAGCTTGAGCAGCAGCGTAAAGAGCGCGATCGCATTGAACCAGTCGCCGAGCTGGCTGACGATCTGCCCGTACCAGAGTTGCCGAAACGGTTTGTTGCGCCGTAGCAGGCCAAGATAATCGCTGCGTTGCGCGACGGTGGTCATTGTCGTTTTCCTGCAGAGCCGGAGGACTCGCGTATTGTACGACAAGCAGCGCGCCTGCTTGGCGGCAGCTGCGCTGCCCCTGCTCCCCGGATCGGGTGCGGAAGATCTAGGGTGTAGCACCACCGCGCCGTGCAGGGCCGCTTCGGGTTCACCGGCGAGTTGCAGCGACCGGGCGGCGACGTGTACCTCCGCGCGCGCATCATGTTGGACAGCTGAGCAACGCCCGCGCGGTGCGCCGCAACCGGGCATGCGC
>JAYUYF010000714.1:0-2751 GCA_043752605.1 Roseiflexaceae bacterium | reverse complement strand
CGTTTGCGGCAAATGGCATCCCGATTGCTTCGTACTCCGCGCGTAACCAGCCCGCACCGAGCCCGAGCTCGACGCGCCCGCCACTCAGTTCGTGGAGCGTCGCGATCTCCTTCGCCAGGATGGCGGGGTGGCGGAAATCGTTGGCCGCCACCATCGTGCCGACGCGCAGCGTCTCGCTGATCATCGCCGCTGCCATAAGCGCCACAAACGGGGCGTACTGGTCGCCAAATGGTTCCTGTACCAGGTGATCACGCAACAGAAATGTGGCGAAGCCCTGCGCCTCGGTGCGCCGCACACCATCGAGCCAGGCGGCGCGTGGCGTCATGTACTCGTTGATGATCCCAAAACGAAACGGGTGCAGCGGCATTGCGGATCCCCCCTCAAAAAAACACCAGACCGGTTGAGCGTAGCACGCCGCCGGTCTGGTGTCTTCACGTTTCTTGCGGCCGGATGTCAGCGTTTGCCGAAGGTAAACCCCTCGCGCCCGGCATCGACCAGCACCGTGTCGCCTTCGGCGAACGTACCCTTCAGCAAATCGAGCGCCAGCGGGTTTTGCAGGCGCTGCTGGATCACGCGCTTAAGCGGCCGCGCGCCGTAGACCGGGTCGTAGCCCTCTTCACCGAGCCGCGCCAGCGCCGTCGGCGTCAATTCGAGATTGATCTTACGCGCCGCCAGCAGCTTGCGCAGGCGGCCGAGCTGGATCGTCACGATCTGGTTGATCTGATCGCGGGCCAGCGGCTTGAAGACGATAATCTCGTCGATCCGGTTTAAGAACTCGGGCCGGAAGGCGTCGCGCAATTCGCCCAGCACTGCGGTGTGAATCGCCTCCTGCGGCTCCTCGTCGCGCGTCATCTCCATGATCAGTGGGCTGCCGATATTGCTTGTCATAATAATGACAACGTTTTTGAAGTTGACCACGCGCCCCTGGCTGTCGGTCAGGCGGCCATCGTCGAGGATCTGCAACATCACGTTGAAGACATCGGGATGCGCCTTTTCGACCTCATCAAATAACACCACGCTGTATGGTTTACGCCGCACCGCCTCAGTGAGCTGGCCGCCCTCGTCGTAGCCGATGTATCCGGGCGGTGCGCCAATCAGCCGCGCGACGGTGTGCTTCTCCATGTACTCCGACATATCGATCCGGATTGTCGCCTGCTCATCATCGAACAAAAACTCCGCCAGCGCGCGCGCCAGTTCGGTCTTACCTACGCCGGTCGGGCCAAGAAACAGGAAGCTGCCCAGCGGCCGATTCGGATCCTGCAAGCCCGATCGCGCGCGGCGCACCGCGTTCGACACCGCAGCCACCGCCTCATCCTGGCCGATCACGCGCGCGTGCAGACGCGTCTCCATGCTGATCAGTTTCTCGACCTCACCTTCGAGCATACGTGAGGCCGGCACCCCGCTCCAGCGCGAGACCACAGCGGCGATGTCGTCGGCGTCGACCTCTTGTTTGAGCATCATGGTGCCGCCGGTCGCGAATTGCAGCTCGGCATCGCGGATCTCGCCTTCGAGCCGGGTGAGCGTGCCGTACTGTAGCTCGGCAGCCTTGTTGTAATCGTATTCGCGCTGCGCCTGCTCGATCTGAATGCGCGTCTGGTCGACCTGCTCGCGCAGTTGCTGGATCTTCTGCAAGATCTCGCGTTCGTGCGTGAGCTGGGTATCGAGCGAGGTTCGCCGTTCGCGCAGATTACCCAACTCCTGTTCGAGCCGGTCGTGCCGCTCGCGGCTGGCATCATCTTTCTCGCGTTTGAGCGCCTCGCGCTCGATCTCGAGCTGCATCATACGGCGCTTGATATCGTCGAGTTCCTGCGGGTCGCTGGTGATCTCCATGCGCAATTTGGCCGCCGATTCGTCGACCAGGTCGATCGCTTTGTCGGGCAGAAACCGATCCGAGATATAGCGATCCGAGAGCACCGCAGCCGCGACGATCGCCGCATCCGTGATCCGCACGCCGTGGTGCGTCTCGTAGCGTTCTTTCAGACCGCGCAGGATCGAAATCGTATCTTCGACCGTCGGCTGATTGACCTGTACCGGCTGAAATCGGCGTTCGAGCGCAGCATCTTTTTCAACATACTTGCGGTACTCGTCGAGCGTGGTCGCGCCCACCATGCGCAGTTCGCCGCGCGCGAGCATGGGCTTGAGCATGTTGCCCGCGTCCATACTGCCCTCGGCTGCACCCGCGCCGACGACGGTGTGCATCTCGTCGACAAACAAAATGATGTTGTCGCGCTCCTGTACTTCTTTGAGCACCGCCTTGAGCCGCTCCTCAAACTCGCCGCGATACTTGGCACCCGCCACCAGCGAGCCCAGGTCGAGCGCAAAGACGCGCGCATCGCGCAGCGATTCGGGCACATCGCCGCGCATGATGCGCTGCGCGAGCCCCTCGACGATTGCGGTCTTACCCACACCCGGCTCGCCGATCAGTACCGGATTATTCTTCGTGCGGCGCGAGAGGATCTGGATCACGCGCCGGATCTCTTCATCGCGGCCGATCACCGGGTCGAGCTTGCCGCGCTGTGCGAGTTCGGTCAAATCGCGGCCATACTGTTCAAGCGCCGCATAGGTGCCCTCGGGCGTCGCGCTCGTCACGCGCTGGTTGCCGCGCACCTCGCGCAACGTTGTCAGCAAGGCGCTGCGTTCGAGCCCGGCCGTTTTGAGCACGCGCTCGACACCACCGCCGCCGTGCGTCAGCATCGCCAGCAACAGATGCTCGGTGCTGACATATTCATCGCCAAACGGGGCCATTTCGTC
>JAYUYF010000713.1:0-2752 GCA_043752605.1 Roseiflexaceae bacterium | reverse complement strand
TGCGGCCACGACCAGCGCGAAAGACCGCCTCGACCACACCCGATGCACCTGTCGCGGTATCGGCGAGCCCGGCGTAGGCATCGATCGTCGCCGCCCGCTGTATCCCGCGTGGCCCGAGCACGAGCGTCCGGGTGATCGGCTGCCAGCCAGCCGGCACGGTCTCGGGCGGTACGCTGACGCTGGTGATCCGCCAGCCATCATCCGCGCGCCAGACATCGGCGATCTGTGCGCCGGGTGCCGCAGCGGCCAGCGGGCGGGCGCGCACTCGTAGCCCGGCGGGGAGCGTGACGGTTAGCGGAACACCGACGCGCAGGTAGATATCGACTGCGGCGCGGCGGCCATCCGCGCCGGACGCGACGACCCGGTGTGCGCCGACCGCGAGTGATAGCTGATCGGCAGACCAGGGCTGACCATCGACGCTGATCGTCGCGCCAGGTACGGCGCGCACGCTGAGCAGCGCACTGCCGCGCCAGAACGGGGGGACGATCCGTACGAGCAGCAACGCAAGCGGGAGCAGCAGCAAGAGCAGCAGTGGTGTGCGCCAGCGGTAGCACACGCGCGCGAGCAGCGCGGCGAGATCGAGACGGTAGCCTGCAATAATCACGTATGCCTCACTCGAATATACCGGTTATTCCGCATCAGAATGCTGAGAATGTGCATGCTTACCGATCGCCGCGCCCGTGGCGAGCGCGTGGATCAGCGGCGGCCACTGCGGGATCAGCAGCGGTGTGCGCTCGCCATCCGCCAGCAACAGCGCCGTTGCACCGACGCCTTTGATGAGGCGGCACGATCCCAGATAGCGTGCCTCCTCCTCGTTGAGACCGAGCAGCGCGGCGGCGCGCGCCACCGCTGATGAATCGCGATTGAGACCGAGCAGCAGCTTGGTCTTTGCGTTTTCGAGCAGCACGCGCGTCAACTCCGAGCCGTCCAGATCGGCGAGGCTCTGGGTGATCACCGTCGCCTTGAACTGCATGGACCGGCCAATACGGTAGATCGTCTGCAAGGCGCGCGCGCCAGCTTCGGAGTGCAACAACGTGTGGGCTTCATCAAGCACCAGGTGGCTGCGGCGGCCGGTCGGCCGGTTGAGTGCCACGCCGACAAAGAAATCCATCACCAGCACCGGAATGATGCGCGCCAGCACCTCATCGTTGCTGCGCAACAACGGCGACAGGTCGATCGCCAGCAGCGGGTTATCGGTCGGGATGTTCGACTGCTGGTTGAACAGATCGCCGATCCCGCCGCAGGTGAACAGGTCAAGCGCACGGGCAGCCGCGCGCGCCTGCGGCTCATCGGCGGCCAGATCGTGCAGCCGTGATTGCACATCACCGAGTGTCGGCATCGGCGCGCCAAAGGTCAGCGGGTCACTGGTGATGCCACGCACGTCGTACACCTCGCAGATCGCGCGTTCGAGCAGCGCGGCGGTCAGCGCATCGACGGGCGTGCCGCTGGCGCGCAACTCAGCGACCAGCAGCGCCTTGACGACACCGACGCGCTGGCCGAGCAGATCTTCTTCCAGTTCAGCTACAATCTGCGCGCGTTCGGGCGTGAGTTGCGGCAGCGCGAGCGGGTTGATATGAAAGCCAGCGCGGCGCGAGAGCGAAATATATGCGCCGCCGAGCCGCCCCACCAGCTGGCGATATTCCTGAAACTTGGGGTCGAGGATCAGTAGCGCATCACCCGCGAGGCCGACCTCCTGCGCGATCAGGCCCGCCATCGCATAGGTTTTGCCGCTGCCCGACTCGGCGATCACCAGCGCGTGCGGATTGGTGGCGTTCCAGCGATCCCATATCACGGGCAACCCCGTGCGCGGGTGCTCGCCCCACACGAGCGGCAACCCACCACAGGCGTGCAAGCCCGGTGATGCGGCGGGCAGCCCCATCGCCGCCGCCCGGCCGCTGCTGTCGTGCGGCAAACCGAGTGCCTCGCGCGCCAGCGGCAACGCGCCAAGGTAGCCCTCCCACTGGTGAAACGGCGCGTGTCCGAGCGCGATACCCTGGCGCGCAGCAGCGGCCTGGAGCGCGGCCACGCGTTGGGCGAGCGCGGCGGCGCTGGCGGCGGATACCGTCACCGCCACGCTGTAGCGCATCATACGATCCGCACCACTCGCCAGATCGCGTCGCAGCGCCGCCGCCGAATCCATACCCTGTTCGGCATCGACATCGGCGTGGGTACCGGCGCGCGCATCACCCGCCAGCGTGTCGATCGCCGCATCCTCACTGCGCGCCAGCAGGCGGCGTGCGGTCGCATCGGCAACGGGCGCGATCGTCTGGTGGACGGTACAACCGGGCAGGTCAAATTCGAGCAGCGGATCACCCACCCAGCCGAGCGCCAGCGTGGGCGGAAAACTGCGCACATGCAGCGTGGCCAGATACGATGCCCCCGCGCGCAGCACACCGGCGGCGCTGCGGTCGATCGCATCCGGGGCGAGGAGATCGGCGATCGTGGTGCCCGCGCTGATCTCGTGCTCGCCGGGGATGACGTGCGGAGCGACACGTTCGAGGATCGGGCGCTCGAGCGCCGCACGCAGGCTCATGGTTGCACCACACGCCGCACGCGGGCGAGCAATGGGCCGGGCAACGCAAAATGTTGTGCGCGCTGCGGATCGGCCAATCGGTACAGGAGCGCCGCGATCTCCTCGGCTTCCATTGGTCGTGGTGGTGGCGAGCCATCGAGCACGGCGAGTGCCTCGGCGAGCCGCCGCGCGTACTCGGATGCCGTATCGAGTTGCGCTCGCTGACGAGGCGTCTCGACT
>JAYUYF010000712.1:0-2752 GCA_043752605.1 Roseiflexaceae bacterium | reverse complement strand
CGCTATTATAGCCGAGACCGCCGCGACGGCTGCGTGGTATACTCACGCGTAAACCGCGCCAACCAAAGGGGCCAGCGATGGCAAAACTGAAGCTCGATCTGCACGGAATCTATAATCGCGGTGACCAGATCGAACGCGAGCTCGACCGGATTATACGCGAAGCGGTCGACCGGCGCATCACGCTGATCGAAATTATTCCGGGAAAGGGGAGCGGCGCGCTCAAGAAGACCGTGCTGCGCTTTCTCAATCAGCCGCACATCCGCCAGCTCTATCATCGGCTCGAAAAAGATGACCGCAACTTTGGGCGGATCTTTGTGCATTTTCGCTTCTAATGCACCAGCCACACGCGCGTCGCGCGCCGCAGACGGGGCAAGAGCAGATAACGTACAATCGGTACCGCGATTACGGTCACCAGGAACGCGCGCACGCCGAGCGGTAACCATGCGATCAGTTCCTCAAACAACCAGAGCACGCCCGTCATCGTCGGGTACATGGCGAGCCAGGTGACGATCGCCAGCCGCCACGGTACGACGCGTGGTGGGAGCGGCGGTACCAGCCAGTCCTCAAAGACCCACGCGAGCGTGGGCAGGATCAGCAGCACCATCAGCGGTGCGACAACCGATGTGACCAGCAACGTGCGCAACGCCACCGGCCAGTCTTCGATCGCTGGGCCAAGTAGCATCAGCATGAGCGTCAGCGCGGGGAACAGACCGACCCACATCAATACCGAGCGCCGGTGCCAGTCGCGTGTCGTCGGGTCAAAACCGTCGACGTGCGGTGGCCGGTCATCGCGCGGCGCAGGGGTAGCGACCCGATCGGCAGACGGCCACAGTAGGGCCGAAGCACGGCTTTGGCCGCCCACCGCCCCCGCGTCCCGTACGGACGCCGTGTGCTGCGTTCCAACATGCCCCGCCGCCGGATTATGCTCGGACGCCGCCGGCTCTTGCCCGGATACAACATGCTGCGTCCGGGCATGCCGCTCGATGGCGACCCGGATCAGCCAGAGTTGCCACGCGCAGACGCCGAGCAGCAGCACAATTGTGCTCCCCAGCGCCACCAACAGCCAGAATTGCTCGCCGCTCACCGCACCCTCGTACCAGCACCCAAATCGCTACTCGCTTATCGTAGCAGAATCTGGCCGATTTGTGGTACGCAACGGAATCTCAGGCAGAAAGAAGAGTGTCAGTAGCAAATTGGCGAGCGCCAGTACAACCGAAATGGCGTAGATCGTCGCGATACTCTGCGCAAACGAGGTCTTGACCGCCACCCCGATCGCGTCGCTCGCACCTTGCAGCGCCTCCACCGTTGCCGCTGGCGCACCACTCGCGCGCACACGTTCGACGAGATCGGCACCGGGGCTGGTCGTACCCTGTGCCACACTCTCGCCAATCGCGCCGCTCACTTCGAGCTCGCTGAGCGCCTGTTGCGCATCGCTGGGCAATGTGGCCGCGACGGGTGCCAGATTCGTGCTGATCAGCGCGGCTGCGCCAATGCCTTGCACCACGCGAAACGCGATCAGTTGCACCATACTCTGCGCGAGGCCGCACAACACCGACCCAAACAAAAAACGACAATGCCAAACAGCAGAATCGTGCGTCGGCCATAAATATCACTGAGCTTGCCGTAGATCGGCACCATCGCGGTGCTGGCCAGCAGATAGCCCGTCGAGACCCAACCCACCAGGTTGAGCCCGTTGAAATCGGCAACAATCGCGGGGAGCGCGGTAGCGACGATTGTCTGGTCGAGCGCTGAGAGAAACAGGCTGAGCAAGACCGCGGCGAGGATTGCCAGTTTGGTACGGTGCGGGAGGATTTCGGAATAATCGATACGCTCACCCACAGCGGCGGTCGGGGTTGCCATACGCAAAATTACTTTCCACTCAATATGACCAGCGGTGTTTGGGGCTCATTGCATGTGTCGCACCTGCATTGTACGTAGTGGTTGCCAGTTGGATGTCGGCGATGTATTCACCACAAAGCCCCAAAGCTCACAAAGATGCCACCAGCACTGGGTGGATCATCGTGTGACACGATAGATTTCCTGCGCCGCTACCACTGCCGGTTACTTTTTGCTCGCGGCAATCTCACGCTTGAGCTGTGCAGTATCATAGTAGCCGTGGAAACGCCCAATCTTGCCATCACTGTTGAACAGCAGCATCGTAGCACCATCGTAGGTACGCTCGTCGGTCTCGCCTTCACCAATGCCGCGTGTGGTCCAGAACAGCCCGGCTGTATCTTCGCTGATCGTGACCGCGTGGAACTCGGAGTACATGGTTCCCAGCGCCTCACGATAGCTTGCCCAGAACGCGCGGATCTGTGCGGTGCCGCGTCGCTCCTCACCCGCGAGCCGCAACGCCGCATTGCTGAGCACCGCATCCGCCGCAAAGAGCGCGACGATACCATCGACCTGGTCGATCGAACCACGTTCGAGGGCGTGGAGCGCTTCGATAAAGGTGTTTGCCAGTTCGCCAGTTTGCACGTTGTTGTCCTTCTTCCCACCGCGTACATGCTACGCGGCTACGTATTCGCTCCATGCGTTGCAAGCAGCGTGCCTGTAGGGCCGAAGCATTCCCGCGCGTGCTGTCCATCATACGAGAATGCTTCGACCCTGTGGCTAACACGATCTGGTATACTTGCCTGCATGCACGAAATGGCTGTCGCTTCTGATTTCCCCGAGCTGCGCGCGCAGTACCCGTTCGTCTCACGCCGTCTCGCACTCCCCCACGCATCGATGCATTATGTCGATGAGGGCG
>JAYUYF010000711.1:0-2756 GCA_043752605.1 Roseiflexaceae bacterium | reverse complement strand
CAATCCGTGCGCCGCTCAATCTCTGTTTTGTGCTCGATCGGTCGGGCAGTATGCAGGGCGCAAAGCTTGCGGCGATGAAAGCTGCCACCAAAACAGTCATCGATCTGCTCGCGCCGGACGATATTGTCGCGGTGGTTATTTTTGATGATACCGTCGCGGTGGCGGTGCCGGCTGCGCCACTTGGTGATGCGGCGGCGCTTAAGGCGCAAATCGATGCGATTAGTGAGGCGGGGGGCACCGCGATGGCGGGTGGCATGCAGGCCGGTCGTACCGAACTGCAGCGCTTTGCTACACCAGAGCGCGCGGCTGCGATGCTGCTGCTGACTGACGGCCAGACCTGGGGTGATGAAGACAATTGCCGCCAGATCGCGCGCAGCCTCGCCGATGATGGTGTGCGCGTCACTGCACTCGGTCTCGGTGCCGAATGGAATGAGTTGCTGCTCGACGAAATTGCGGATGCCACGGGTGGCAGTTCCGATTACATCGCCGACCCGGCACAGATTGGTGCGTTCTTTGCCCAGAGCGTGCGGCGTGCGCAGGGTCTGGTGGCGCGTGAGGCGCGCCTGCTGCTGCGGCTGGTGCGCGATGTTGCGCCGCGTGCGGTACACCGTGCCACGCCGGTGATCGCCAATCTGGGCTTCACGCCGATCGGCGAACACGAGATTGCGGTCAATCTTGGTGATCTCGATACGACCGCACCCGCCTCGCTGGTGATCGACCTGTTGCTGCCCGTGCGCGCCGCTGGTGCGTATCGTGTGGCGCAGGTCGAATTACAGTACACGCCGTTGAACGGTGCCGCCGAGACGATCAAGCAGGATGTGATGGTCGAGGTGACGGACGATGCCCAGGCCGCGAAATTCGATCCGCGTGTGATGAACCTGGTCGAGAAGGTGACCGCCTTCAAGCTCCAGACGCGCGCACTCGCCGAAGCCGAGGCTGGTAATATCGTGGGCGCGACGCGCAATCTGCGTGCTGCGGCCACCCGCCTGCTCGATCTGGGTGAACTCGAACTGGCACAGAAGACCCAACAGGAAGCCGAACGACTCGAACAGGGTGCGACGACGATCGACGGCGAGACGCGCAAAGAGTTGCGCTACGCGACCCGTCGACTGACACAGAAGCTGGAGGACCCGCAATGAATTGCTCAACCTGTAATGCTACAAACGATGCGACGAATGTGTTTTGCGAGCAGTGCGGCGCCCGCCTGCAACAACAGCCCGCTGCGGTGATGACGGCCGCGCCGACGGCCGCGCCGCTCTGCCCGACGTGTGGCTCGCCGGTACTGCCGGGCGAGGCGTTCTGCGATGAATGCGGCGCACCGCTCGCCGCCCCCGAGCCAGTGGCACTGGCCTCACAGGCGCAGGATGCGTCGGCGAATGGCGTATCCGTCGCGTCGGTCGACGCCGGCCCGGCACCCGCGCCCGCACCGCTGCCGCCAATCGAATTGCCGCCGATGGAGGAGCCGCCAGTCGAATTGCCGCCAGTCGATCTGCCGCCGATGGAGGAGCCGCCAATCGAATTGCCGCCAGTCGATCTGCCGCCGATGGAAGAGCCACCGATCGAATTACCACCGTTGGGCGATCCGCCGATTGAGTTGCCACCGCTGGGTGATCCGCCGATTGAGTTGCCACTAAATACTGATGTGCCCGCATTTGACGATGCGACCGTCGTCGCCGACGCCACGACCACGCCTGGCTTGACCCAGGCCGCGTATGATGCCGAGCACGCGCGGCTGAGCGCGGCGGTCGCCGAGCAACAGGAGATTGTCTCGCAACTCGCGCCGATCGCGGCCAGCCTGGGTACAAGGACCCCGGCGGGTGTGGCGCAGAGCCTCGATGCCGCGCGCACGGCACTCGCTGATGCTGAAGCGGCTGTGACCGCGTTGCCGCCACCACAGCCGTCGATCGACCCGGCCGAACGCACCCGGCTCGAGACGATCGTTGCTGACCAGACCGAAATTATTGCGCAGTTGGAGCCGATCGCGGCCAGCCTGGGTGCAAGAACCCCGGCGGGTGTGGCGCAGAGCCTCGATGCCGCGCGCACTGCGCTCGTCGATGCACAGGCGGCGCTGCTGGCGGCTGGGATTGGTGCGCCCGCAGCCCCGATGGCGGCGCCTGCCGTGCCGCCGGTGGCCGCCGCCGATGACTTTGACAGCGCACAGGCCCCGACGATCTTCCAGGAGCCGGTCACCGAGAACCAGCCACCTGCTGCGGTGCCGCTGCCACCGCCGGTTGGGCCAAAATTGCGCTTCGATGACGGCCGTGAGATTGTGTTGCCGATCGATCTGACCGAACTGATCGTCGGGCGCGAGGATCCGATCAGCGGGATCCATCCTGAGATCGACCTGACGCCCTTTGGTGGCGAAAATGGTGGTGTGAGCCGCCAGCACGCACGCATCAATATTGCCAGTGGTGCGTGGACGCTCACCGATCTCAACAGTACCAACTATACTCGGATTGATGGCGTCAAGCTTGATCCGGCCGTACCAAAGCCGCTTGCCAGTGGCGCAAAGTTGCAATTTGGCCGCCTGAGCGCAATCTTCACGATGTCGGCATAGCACACCCGTAGCGACGCAAAATCTTGCGTCGCTACCACCGGTCTTATTCGAACGGAGCCACGCGTATGCTGGATCTGCCTGCGATCGAACATCGCTATCTGATGGTCAACGGCGTGCGGTTTCACATCGCGTGCCACGGTCATGGTGCGCGGCTGGTGCTACTGCTGCACGGCTTCCCCGAGATGTGGTACGCCTGGCG
>JAYUYF010000710.1:0-6932 GCA_043752605.1 Roseiflexaceae bacterium | reverse complement strand
CGCCGAGTCGCTGTTCGCCATCGCCAATGGCGTTGGGTATGCCGCGTTGTTTCAGGCACTCGACCATATGCTCGCCACGATTGTAGTTGGCGCGCCACGGTTCAAAGACCTTTGGGCCGTAACCCACTGCCCAGGTCACCTGCGCGAGCTGTTTGGCATCGCCGCGTAGCACCAGATTTGGCGCATTGTGCGCCGCCATCAGCGCATCATTGCGCGGCTCACCCCAGGCGGGGGCGAACATCGGGTTGCGCGGCACGCGGTCGGTCTTGCGCACGTTGCGGCCGCGGTTGGCAGCATAGAGAAACGTGCCGTCGTAAGCGACGGCCGCCGCGAAGCGTGCGGGGTGCATGGCCGCCGCCGCCAGCGCACTCGCACCACCAAGCGAGAAGCCAAACAGCGCTTGCTGGCGGCCGCCAAGCGTCGGCAGATGACGATCCACATACGTCATCAGATCATCAAAGAAATAATCGTAGAAGCGCCCGCTGCCAATGCCGCCCGATTCGGCTGCGAGCTCTGGACGCGCCATATTGACGATCATGCCGGGGTAGCGATTGTCATCGCTCGACAGGCCGGGGAATACCAGCACCAGCGGGCCGATCTGTCCGGCGGCGCGCTGAGCTTCATAGACATCGATCGCGCTACCGGTGCGGCTGGGATCTTCGCGGCGATTGACATACTCGCGCTCGTGGCCGCGCAGCAGATAGAGCGTCGGTGCGCGCGCGCCGCTGGTGAGTTCGGGCGGCACGTAGGCGTAGAAACTCTTGCTGATGCCAAGCGCGCGGCTGACAAAGGTGTACTTGCGCGCGCGTGGGTCGATCCCGGTGGTCATGCGGCTCCCTGGCTGCTGGCGGCGCACACCGCGCCCGAAATGCTGCGGGTATGATACCATGACCATGAGGAACCACGGCCTGCGCGCGTGGTCGTGAAGGAGATTTGCGGATGCACCGCATGATTTTGCTCGGCGTGGGCACCGGGTTGCCCGATGTCGACCGCGAAAATACCCATATGGTCTTTGCCCATCCTGGCGGCCTGCTGCTCGTGGATGCGGGCGGGAGTGTCTACCAGCGGCTGCTACGCGCCGGGCTCGATCCGATCGATCTGCGTGCCGTAGTGCTGACCCATTCGCACACCGACCATATCGGCGGCTTTGTGCCGTTGCTGTTTCACCTGCGCCTGCGCGCGTACGACCGCGAACTGGTGGTGTATGCCCACGAAGCGACGATCGTGATCGTGCAGGCGCTGATGGCGGCCGCCGGGCTCGATAATTATGCCGCGCAGGTGCGTTTTGTGCCAGTGGTGGCGGGCGACGACGTACCAATCGAAGCCGATTTTCGCCTGCGTACTGCGCTCACCGCGCACAGCCGACCGTGCATGGCGTTACGTTTCGAACTGGCAACTGGCCGTGCGCTCACCTATTCGGCCGATACCGAACCGTGCGCCGCTGTGCAGGCACTTGCGCAGGGCAGTGATGTGCTGATCCACGAAGCGACGACCGCCGCGCCGTTCGACGGCCACACCACACCCGCTCAGGCCGGCGAAGTTGCAGCGGCGGCGGGTGTCGGGCGGCTGATCTTGGTGCATTTTAGCCCGCGCTGGACGATGCCAGTGGCGGATGCACTGGTGGCGATCCGTGCGGGCGGGTTTCACGGCGTGGCCGAAATTGGCCGCGAGTTTCAGGTGGTCACGCTATGAGCGAACGACATTTCTACGGGCAGGACGCGATCGCGCTGCTCGAACTTGACCCCAACGAACGCTTTGTACCGATCGCCGCGCTCGCCGAAATATACGGCCTCGACCGGGCGAGCGAAGAGCTGCGCGTCCAGCAGCACACGGTGCTGGCGGCCGGAGCACTGCTGTTTGAGGTTGAACGTGATGACGGCACAAGCGAGGATGCGCTCTGTTTGCGTGTGGATCTGGTGCCACTCTGGGTGATCGGGATCGCGGCGAGCACGGTGGCCGATGACGACGCGCGTGCGCGCCTGCTGTTGCTGCAACGCGAGGCGGCCTCGGTGCTATGGCACGCCTTCCGGCCGCAGGGCTTTGGCCCGGAAGATACGCTGCTCCCTGAACGCGGCCAGCAGAACCCGGCCGAGCAGGCATATGCCACCGCGCTCGGGATGGCGGCGCTCTCGCGCCAGCAACTCATGATCGAGCGCCAGCTCGACGCCGCCGAAATCCGTGCCGATGCCACCGATCCGTACGCCGCCAGTGGCGCGATCGACGACCCGCAGGCCGAGTTACTGGCGCGCGCGGTGCGCCGCGTGGCGCTGGCCGCGCAGGAGCGTACGCTGCGCAATGAGTACAACGGCATCACCAGCGGCCTCTACCGCCAGTACGGCATCACCTCGTACCGCAAGATGCCGCGCGGGCGGCTGATCGAAGCGCTCGAATGGCTCGATCGCTGGCGCGGCGACCTGATGGACGAACCCGAGCCGCCGCCGGTGATCTGATGGGCGGTGACCGGGGAACCGGCGATCCGGGGAACCGTAGGGCCGCCGCCGGCGGCGGATGGGCGGGCGGACGCAGCAGGCTGCGTCCCTACGGGATTGTGAACGAAACGGAAATCTATGCCACGCCGCCGCCCGCTCATCGCCGCCCTCGTCGCGACCATTGCTGTCCTTGCCATGCTCTGGCGCGCGTGGCAACCCGATGCGCTGGCCACGCTCGATGCCATGCTGGCGCGCGGCGAATTGCACGCCGTGGTGCGCCAGGGGCTGCTGCCCGCAGGTGATCCGCAGCGCGCCGCCGCACTGGTGCGCGTGGCGGTGGCACAACTGGCGCGCGGCGAGGATCTGGCCGCAGACGCGAGCGCAAGCACGGCGATCGGTCTCGGGTTGCGCGGCGAGGATCTGGCCATCGCGCGGCTGGTGCAACGCGAATGCGCTGCGCGCGCGGGTGACGATGTGGCCGCTGCCCAACTTACGCCCTTGATCGCGCCCGGTACACCCGCAGCGGGTGCGGCACAAGTATTGGCGGGCACCCGTGCGGCACAGGCGGGTGATACTGCGGCCGCCGCTCCGCTGCTCGCCACCGTGCAGACCGCTGGCTTCGCCGCCGCCGCACAACGCGCGCTGGCGCTGGTGCTGGCTGCCACCGGCGACGATGCCGGTGCGCGCACCGCACTTGATGCCGCCACCCGTGCGTCTGGTACGCCGCTGGCGATCCTGGCACCGCTCGTGCCCCCCGCAACCTATGCCCCCGACACGTTGCGCGCCGCGCTCGCCGATCCCGATCGACCGCTGGCGGTGGCGCGCGTGCTGCTCGCGGCAGACCGCCCGGCGCTGGCGGGCGCGGTGCTCGGCGGCCGCGACGACGCGCCCGCGTTGGCGCTGCGCGCGCTGGCGCTGCTACGCACCGGCGCACCTGCCGCCGCCGCAGACCTGCTGGCAGACGCGGCGACCGTCGATCTGCTGATGCTACGGGCGGGTACGCAGCTGGCGGCGGGTGATCTGCGCGGTGCCGCCACGACCGTGGGAATGGTGCAGCAACTCGCTCCGGGCGACCCGGCGGCCGCGCGCGCGGCGGGCGATCTCGCGGCGGCGCAGAGCGATTACCTGGCCGCCGCCGCACACTACACCCGTGCGCGCGAACTCGCCCCGCCCGCCGCGCGCGCAGACTATGCGCTGGCGCTGGCGCAGTACTATGGCGAAACCGGGGTCGAGCTCTGCAGCGCGGGGATGGCAGCGGCCACACGCGCGGTGGATCTCGCGCCGCAACGCGCCAGCGCCCACAGCGTGCTGGCCGCCGCACGCTTTGGCTGCGCCGATGCTCGTGGCGCACGCACAGCCGCCGATGCAGCGCTGGCGCTCGATACCGCAGATGCGGCGGCGCACTTCTGGCGTGGCCGCGCGCTCATCGCGCTGGGTGACCGCGCGGGTGGCACGGCCGCGCTCGTGCGCGCCGCCGATCTGGATGCGGCGGGCGCGTGGCGTGCGCGCGCCGAGGCACAACTGGCGGTGCTGGAGGAGTAGGAGTTCATCGTGTACCGTGATGCGGGGCACCGCCAGCACACAGTCCTGCCGAGGCCGCAGGCCGAAGCATCCGCTGAATAGCGCTGGACGCTTCGCTCCGCTCAGCGTGACAGCGCGGCGACATATTCATCGACGGATGGTATCGACTATTTACTGCCTGTTGGCTGTATTGGAGCTTCGGAGGTTAGCGCGTATCGTCACGCAGGCGCGCGATCTCGGCTTCGAGCGCCTGAATCCGCCCTTCGGCCTGCGCGAGCGCGTGTCGTTCGGCAGCCAGCGACGCGGCGAGTTCGCGGTAATCACCCAGCGCCGCGCCGCGTCCGTCGTAGCACACCACCTCGCCAGCCGCGATGCCGAGCCAGAGTTGCACTGGTTCGAGCCAGATTCGCCCGGATGAATCAGGTGGTAACACCACGTAGCCACCCGGCGTCTGCGTATATGCGAGCAATCGCAGCGTCGGTTCGCGGCGCAACGTCACCGTGTCGACAAGAACGTACAACGGCACACCGGCAAAATCGTACTCTTCGAGTTTACTCGATCGGTCGATGCTTGCGGTCTCAGGCGAGGTGATCTCGATGATCAGCGCCGGGCGAACGCCCTCAGTAGCGACATCGAACGTGCTCCAGTTGCGCCGCGCGCGTACACCAAGGATTACCGCAATATCAGGGCCGTGGGGCTTCAAATCGGGGTGATCCCACGCGATCCGCACATCGTCGAGGACGACTGCATCGGTTTGCCCGGTGAGTTGCGCTTCGAACACATTGCACAGATAGCGCCGCCGCCGCTGGTGGGCATCACTGTGGGTCACCTGGTCACCTTCCTCGGGATGCAATACCTGTTCGAGTGTCAGCGGAACCTGGTCGGTGACGGACGTGCCATCTGGCAACAGGTGCGAGACGTAGCGCCACCCGTAGCGATACGGATCCATCTGCACCGGTTGGAAGGTCGGGGCGCTCAGCACTTCGACTGTCGTATATGTCATGCATGTCCTCGGCAACGCGCAATCGTGAACTCATTGTAGCACGCAGCGTTGCGCGTTGCCGGATGGCGCTACCGATAGCCAGTTGTGTCGGCGGGTTTGCCAGCATCCTGCACTTCGACAACATATCGCCATGCGTCGGGCTGCGATCCATCGAGATCGGTGAAGCTGTAGATCTGCGCAAGTTGCCCGCTCGACAATGACTGTCCATTCCAACGCGTAACGTCTGGATCAGCGGCGAGTGCGGCGACTGCGCGTCAAACAAAATGCGGTGTCTCGGAGATGACAAAATGCGGCTCGCGCACGGCCGCATCGCGCCAATTTGCCTCGGCCACGCCATAATACCGGAGCATCATCTCCGATCGCAACTCGACAGTGCAACGGCAGTCGCCTGGTGCGGCCGCAGTTCGTGCGCGAGAGCCCAGGCCATGCGGCGAGATTACGATAATCGCAGCGCCGGTTCTCGCGCCCTACATCAGCGGCTCGACCAGATGCGCGCGGTTGGCAGGCGCAGCGTATGGCTCGGGCCAGAACTCGACATGGCGCACGATTTTGTTTTCGGCAATCGTGAAGAACGAGATCGCGCGGTCGTTGCGTACGCCATCGCTCACCCCAACCTCTGAAACGACCTGTGTAGCATCGCCAAACAATGCGTGGATGGTAAAAACCCAACCGCCATCGGCTGGATACTCGCTGTTCATCGCCGCAAAGCGCTCGCGGCCGCGGATGCGCTCGTTCGACTGTGGCCATTCGAGTACGTACGCATCGGCGAGCACTGCGCCAACCGACACAAAATCGTTGCTGTTCATCAGCCGCCAGAACTCGCGCACCAGCGCCACGGCAGCGGTCTCGGAGAGGTTGTTCTGCATGAGGTGTCTCCTTGCAGTCCACGTTCACCAGCAATGATCAAACATGGTCGGTGTGTCGGCGCGGGTCACAACGGCCGTAGCAACCGGTGCTGCACTGTTTCCCACAACGCCGCGTAGCCCAGTGTGGCGTCGTTTGTAGTATCGACGATGCAGTGTTCGCCAGCGAGAGCGAGAATATCAGGTTTAGCGGCGGCGGCATCGGTGCGCAGGCTCGCGATATTCTCACGATCGGCGTGGCCACGGTGGCGTGTGCCGTCGTCGATCCGCCGCACGTAGCGTTCTCGCAGCAGTGCTATCGGGGCAGTGCAGCAGATCTGGAAGGTACAATACTGGTAGTGTGTGCAAAGTCTGCTGAGCTGCGGCACGATGCGCTCGGTGATACGGCGCGAGAGGCGCCCGTGCGAGAACTCGAAGAACCCGCCGAGTGCATCGCCGACCGCGAGGCCGACAAGCGCGAGATGGGCGCGCTGTTCACGATGCATATGAGGTGCCTCTTGTTCGCAATCACGGTCGATGGTCGACGTGTTCATATGCCCGAATCTTCCCATCGCCCGTCACTATCGGGTATTGACAGACACATGCCGTGTCTGCGGGGAGTTGTTGATCGCCGTGTATTCACCAGCGTGCCCTTCGCCTGTATCTTCGTTTCGACACGTATCGCTTGCACGAGAACCTGCTGAGACGAACACTGATATCGTTTGATAAAATGTACGGTAACAGGGTGCCAATCGTGATGCGGCTGACCTGGTGAGAGCCGAGCTCGATTGGCTACGCGAGTTTACTCCTGATACTGAACGGAGACTGGTGCGCCTGTGGCGAGCGCTTCTACTGCATCAGCACTTGCGCACGAGAATTCGGAGTAACTCAATTCGTCACCATCGCCAGGCTTCGTCGCTATCATCAGCCTGAATGAGCAGGCTATTTTCGTAGACTGGATAGTGATCCTGAGCCCCCGTTTCAAATGCTACGACCATGATAGCGTGTGCGGTGAACCACCGCATTGGTCGATTTCCTTACAGCGAATCTCAGAACGGTTGAACCTGTCGACAATTGCGCTCCCCCGCTCCCATTTGGAGCGGGGGCCGGGGGGGGAGGTTCGCACGGGCCAAACGC
>JAYUYF010000709.1:0-2769 GCA_043752605.1 Roseiflexaceae bacterium | reverse complement strand
GCTGCGTACGACGCTGCTCGCCGGTGCAACGGCGCTATGCTTGCCGCTGATCGGCGCGCTCACCGTGCTGGCACTGCTTCACCACATCCCCGTGCGGCCCGGCACCGAGCAGCGGGTAGCGCAGCGCTGATGCGCAACACCTGGCCGTTTGTGGTTGCGCTCTGCGAACGCATGGAGCAGAATGGTATAGTGGTCTGGCTGGCGGGTGGCTGGGCCGAGGAACGCCACGGGCTGTGCGCGCCGCGCCCGCACGGTGATGTCGACCTGCTCTACCCCGCCACCGATTTTGCCGCGCTCGATGCACTTTTCGCAGCTGATCCGACGTTCACCGCAATCGCGGCAAAACGGTTCTCGCACAAACGTGCCGCGCTCCTCGAAGACGTGATGATTGAGTGGCTGCTAGTCGTCCCGACCTCGATCGGCTTTCAGACACACTATTTTGATGGCGCAGTCGTGCTCAGCTGGCCCGCCGACACCTTCGCCGACACCGCAACAGCACCACGCCTTGTGAGTACGACGACATTGCAGTTCTACCGCGCGCAGCATCCGCGCATTGCACAGGCATATACCAACTATAGCACGATCGTCTCGCTCGTCCAGCGACCATAGAAATTGATAAAACGACCATTGTTTTCGTGCAATGTTCTGGCAATCTGCTGCTTGATCGTCTCGTCTTCTTCGAGTTGTACGCGGATCACCGCATCACCATTGCGGAGCGCCATCGTATAGCGGTCACGCTGGTCGTGCTCATCACCCATCTCGAAGACACGCAAAAATTGATCGAACAGACCGCCACCTGGCTCCTCGTCATCGCCGACCACCGCCGAATCGGAGGCATCGCGCGCGACAGTGATCCGCTCCGCTGGAATACCGGCCACCACAAGCGCATGCTGGGCGGCAGCAATCGAATCGTGCGGTACGACCGCCATCATCGAGAATAATGGGTAATCGGCCTTGCTCTCTGGCCGGGTTGCAACATTTTCGCTCATCGGGGATTCCTTTATTTTCGGCAGCGCATGCAGCACACAGGTGTGCAGGAGCGGATGCTCCTTTTGTAGCGATAAAACGCAACAAGTGTGCCATGATATGTGGGTTGGCGGCGGGCGCGGGGCGGCGGCGCAGCGCGGGCGCGGGTTGGCGGGGACATTCCTGCGGCGGCTTGCCAGCCGCCAGGAATGCTTTGGCCCTACGAGATGGTATGCACCACAAATACCACCTCGCCCGGCATGTCGTGGCGGGTGTAGGTCCACCCCAGGTCGGCGGCGTGCGCGGCAAAATCGCGTTCGTAGCTGGCGACCATGCCTTTGCTGCGGCCGCCCAGGGTCTGCGCGGGGTACGAGATGATTAACGTACCAAAATCAAGGCTGCGCAGCAGGTCGCGCGCCGCCCCCTTGCGCACCTGGTCGAGCGTCGGCAGCAGTTTGAACGCCAGCACTAGGTCGGCGCGTGCGCTCCCCTCTCCCGCAGGCGGGAGAGGGGCCGGGGGTGAGGGCGGTACCAGCGCAACCTTTGTAGGTTCTGCTGCAGGCACGCTGCTGCTGAGATCGGTGACGTGCGCCGCGCCATTGACGCCCGCGAGCGCGAACCAGGCATGCAGAAAGCCGATCATCTCGGCATCGATGTCGTGTGCCTGGTACTGCGCCGCAGCCAGCGACGGATGCCACGCCAGCGTCAGCGGGTTGAGGCCGCAGCCCAGATCGAGCACGGTTGCCGGGGTTGGCAGTGTGGCAAACAGCGCACTCCAGCGCGCCAGGCCGGGCAGCCGCTCGTGGGTGCTGGCGTGCTGGCCGAGGAGGCGCGCGAGAACCTGCTGGTCGCGTGGGGCGGCTGCAAGTTCGTGCAGCCAGGCGGCATACGCCGGCCGTTGGGCGAAGAATGCGCCGGTGATCTGGTGCAACTTGGCGCGCGTCTCCTTGACGGCCGCCTTGACCGTGCGGTGGGCGTGCAACTCGCGGCGCGCCACCGACCGCACCAGATCGGGGCAGATCGCACGGTACTTTGCACCCGCGATCGTCTGCGCGATCACCGCTTCGAGCTGGAGATCATCGCTCACACCGCACCCAGCGCGGTCATCAGGCGCACGATAAAGCGCAGATTGTGGATGGTAGCCAGCCGCAAACCACCCGTCTCACTCACTTTATGTAAATGGTGCAGATACGCGAGCGAATAGCGTTGGCAGGTCGAGCAGTCGCAGGTCGGGTCGATCGGCGCGTCGGCCTTGATATGCTTTTTATCTTCGATGTAGATCGTCTCGTACCAGTGACCGGCCGGGGCAAAACCGGGCTGGTCTGGGTTGCGTGTGAACGCATAGAGGCGGCCCGAGCGTGCATCGCGGGTCGGCAGCGCGCTATCGAAGGTGGTGTAGCCGATGCGGGCACAGGCGGCGATGTTGTCGGGCGCGCCGATGCCGAGCGCGTGCAGCGGCAATGCGCGCGGGATCAGTTCGCGAGTGAGCTGTAACAGTTCGGTGAGCAACTTGCCTTTGCTGTCGAGCGGCCAGCCACCATAGCCGTAGCCGTCGAAACCAATTTCGAGCAACTGCTCGGCACACTGGCGGCGCAGCGCGGGATCGCCGCCACCTTGCACGACGCCAAACAGCAACGGGCGGCCGGTATCGTTTTTGCGCTGGCGCAGCTGCAGATCAAACTCGGCGCGGCAGCGCTTTGCCCAGCGCACCGTGCGCGTCACGGCGGTCTGCTGCGCGGCGGCATCGTCATCGACGTGCGTGCAATCGTCAAGGCAGATGACGATATCGCTGCCGTAGGCGAG
>JAYUYF010000708.1:0-2772 GCA_043752605.1 Roseiflexaceae bacterium | reverse complement strand
CTTCGCCCTCGCGCATATCGCAGATCATGTCCCAGTGCAGCGCCGAACTGTTGGTGCTGCCGGTCTCGGGGTAACCTGCGCCAAGCGCCAGATGCACCGTGCCGCCGATCTTCTCATCGAACAGAATATTGCGGCTGAAGCGCGTGATATCATAATTGGTCCCAAACGCCACCTCGCCCAGCACGCGCGCGCCGTCGTCCATCGCCAGCAGCGAATCGAGCAACTCCTGGCCCTTGCCCGCCGTGGCCTGCGTGACGCGGCCGTTCGCGAACGTCAGGCGCACATCATCCGCCTCGCGCCCGGCGTAGATCGTGGGATATGAGTAGCGGATGTAGCCGTTGGTGCTGGTCTCGACACACGAGGAAAAGACCTCACCATCGGGGAAGTTGCGGTCGCCCGCGCAGTTGATCCACGGGCGCTTCGCGCACTGGTAGGTCAGATCGGTGCCGGGGGCCACCAGCCGGATGGTATCGACCGTGCTGAGCATATCGGCGAGACGCTGCTGCTCACTGCCGGTCGCCTTCCAGGCGGCGACGGGGTCATCGTGGTTGAGTTTGCACGCAGCGTAGACAAAATCCTCGTACTCGGCGAGCGACATGTCAGCGTCTTGCGCGGCGGCCTGCGTGGGGAACAGCGTCACACACCAGTTGAGCAGACCCTCAGCGCTGCGGCCCATCTGCCGGTCAAGCATGAAGCGCATCGCTTTGCGGCGGGCGGCGATCTTTGTGCTGTCTGCGCCGCTCAGCAGCCGGGTATTCTCGCTCGACATGATCCGGATCGTGGCGGCGATCTCCTCGACTTCGGCGCGTGCCATCGGCGAAATGTAGTCGATCTGCGCAGCGCTGCCGTGTTTGTAGAGCAACTCCTCGGTCTCTTCGATCTGGGTGGCGAGGTACGGGTTGGCACCGACGCTCAGCGCCTCTGCGTACAGTGCCAGCATCAGCGGCTTGGCGGCCGGGGTTCCGACGATGCGGAACAGATCGCCGTCTTTGAGCTTGAGCGAATAGTGGGCGAGTACCTGCGCCATTTTGCGCACACGCTGGTCGGTCATGCTGATTCCCCCTCACCCCTGACCCCTCTCCCAGGATGGGCGAGGGAAAACATCTCTGCGTATTATGACACAATCAGGCGCGTGTTGCTTCTTCTTCGGCACGGCGCAGCGCGGTCTCAGCGGCGGGGACAAGCGAAGCTGTGCCCATACCAACCCGTTCGCTGCGCGTCATCGCAAACACCTCGCGCAGGACGGCCTCGTGGGCGTGCGTCAAATCGACCTTGCGGCGCAACGCAACTTTGCGCGCCACATCGACCATACTATCGATACGGTACTCGCGAAAGCTCTCACCACCCCAGATAAATGGCGGCACGGTCTTGGGGGCAAAATGTGTACCAAACAGATTGCTGCCAGTGCCGATCACAGCACCACCGTTCAGATGCAGGCCGATACCAAGCTTGACGTGATCGGCGAGAAAACAGCCGAGCTTGAGCACACCGCTATCAACCTGACCAAACCCCTCGACAACGACACGGATGCTGCCGTAGGTGCTCTTGAGATCGCTGGTGGTGGTCATCGCGCCGACGTTGACCCATTCGCCCAGGAACGAGTGGCCGAAAAAACCCTCGTGATGTTTGTTGGTATAGCCCTGCAAGACGCTCGCCTCGATCTCGCCGCTGACGCGACAGACCGGGCCGATCGTCGTCTCGCCGCGGATCAGCGCGCTCGAGATCAGCGCACCCGCGTGAATGGCCGTGGGTCCTTGAATAAATGAAAACGGCTCAATCCTAGCCGCGCCGATCACGATCGGGCCATCGCGCGCATCAAGCGCCAGCGGCCCATCGAGCTGCGCATCGGCGTGCAGCCAGACATCGTACGGCGCGCGCACCACCACACTCGAATCGGCGGGTGGCCGGTCGGCCGCCGTTGCCCAGGCGGCGTCGCGCGTCGCCAGCGGCAGATCGCGCGCGATCTGCGCACCATTCTGGCCCACCAGATCCCACGGGAAGCTGAGCATCGCAGCATCGACCTCGATCACGTGCGCAAACCGCCGCAACTCGGCGAGCGCGGCCGCACCACCCTGCTCGATCAGATCGCGCAAGACCGCACTGGCGAGCGCCGGGCTGAGCCGTGCGCCGAGCAGTACTGCGCCGTGCAGCAGCGCCGCACCCGGATCGGCCACAACGATCGTATTGACCGGCGCGGCGAGCAACGCGGGCAGCCACGCCAGATCGAGCGCGCGACCGTTGACAAACGTCACCGGCGTGCTGCGGCTGAGCAGGCGCAGCGGCCAGCGGCCGGCACCGTACAAATCGGCCAGATGCGCGCGGCAGATACCTTCGGGCGCGCGGCCGGTGAGCGATGCCACGCGCTCGCGCAGGGTGAAGATCCCACAGCGCAGATCGTAGATTGGCCGTACGTAGGTCAGCGGCAAAAAGGTGCGCGCCGTCTCGTCTTCGAACAAAACAACCATATCGCTCATGCTACCCCCGCTTCAGGAGCTCGATCACCGCCGCGATCAGCTTCTCGGGGTCATGACGGAGGACACGCACCGTACGGCGCTCGTCGGGGTTATCGAGCGAGGCGGTGAGCTGCACGACCGACGACGCCAGATCGGCCTCGACGACCACCGCACCCTCGAGCATGACGTCCTTGAACATGGCCCGGTCGGCGCCACGCACTGCGGTCTCCTCATAGTCCTCGGGCGAGAGGAACACGGGAGTCTGATTGGCCTCGGCGTAGATCTGGCGCACCTCGGCGTCGATCCGGCGCGCGTTGAC
>JAYUYF010000707.1:0-2774 GCA_043752605.1 Roseiflexaceae bacterium | reverse complement strand
CTCGCGTCGGTCTCGTTTTGCCCAGCGGCGGCGATCCGCACGCAGATCCCGCCCACCGAGGCCGATGATCTGTGGCGCGGCGGGCTGGTGTGGGGCAGCGTCCACGATGAGAGTGCGCACGCGCTGGCTGGGGTAGCGGGGCACGCCGGGCTGTTTGGCATGCTGGCTGATCTGCACCGCTTTGCGTGTGTCTGGCTGCCGGGCGCAAGTTTTCTGCCTGAGGAATTGCGGCAACGCGCGCTGACGAACCAGACGCCGCAACTGCCGACGGCGGCCGGGCTGGGCTGGATGATGGATCGTGCAAATTTCATGGGTGATGTGCCGGGCGGCACAGTGGGTCATACCGGTTTCACCGGCACCGCGCTGGTGATCGAACCCGCGAGTCAGACGATTGTGGTGCTGCTCAGCAACCGGACGTATCCGCGCCGCGATGGGCCACGCCCACACAAGACGATGGCGATGCTGGTGGCGCTGGCGCTGGATGCGTGATACGAGGTGGGGTGCGCCTCAGGATGACACGGGCGGGTGCGGCCCACGTGCGGCGAAAGGCGGGCAACAATGATCGAACCATGTGATGTGCTGACGCTCGGCGAATCGATGGCGGTGCTCTACCCGCCGCAGGCGATCGGGCTGGAAGCGGCGGCGCGTGTCGAGCTCGATGTGGCGGGTGCCGAGGGTAATCTGGCGATCGCGCTGGCGCGGCTCGGGCTACGCGCGCGGCTCGTGGCACGTGTGGGTGATGACCCGTTTGGTCGCCGACTTCGCGCGACATATGCAGCCGAGGGTGTGCTGACGGACGGGTTGCTGACGGATACGGCTGCGGCGACCGGGGTGTTTTTCCGCGAATGGCTGGCGGATGGCGCGCGACGCGTGTACTACTACCGGCGTGGTAGCGCCGGCGCGCGGTTGGCTGCCACAGACTTGCGTCCTGAATGGTTTGCCAATGCACGTGCGCTGCACCTGACCGGTATCACGCCGGCGTTGAGCGTCAGTTGTGCGGCGACCTGTGCGGCGGCGATCGACATGGCGCGCGCCCATGGGCTGCTGGTGAGCTTCGACCCGAATTACCGCGCCCCGTTGTGGGATGTGGCGACCGCACGCGCCACCCTGCTGCCGCTGATGGCGCGCTGCGACGTGTTGCTGGTGGGCGATGAAGAGGGCCGCATGGTGTTTGAGACCGCCGACGATGACGCCACGCTGGCAGCGGCAGCGGCGCTCGGCCCGCGTGTGGTGGTGCTCAAGCGTGGTGCGCAGGGCGCGTGGGGGGTGGCGGACGGGGTGCGCGCCGAGGTGGCCGCTGTGCCGGTGGTGGCCGTCGATCCCGTCGGCGCGGGTGATGGCTTTGATGCCGGGTTCCTCGCGGCGTGGCTGCGCGGCGATGGTCTCGCGGCGGCGCTGCGGCTCGGTGCGCGGATTGGGGCGGCGGCGGTGGCGCAGATGGGCGATTATGCCGGGTATCCGCGGTTGCGCGTGTGGTAGGATTGGGGCGCCGCGATGCGGGCGAGATGGGGCGGATCGCGATGCGCCCGTGCGGGGCGGGGGCGGGCGGTCAGGCGATCGTGAATGTGGTGCGCAGGGTTTGTGTGCTGCCGGTGGCGATCGCGGTGCGCGCGGCCTCGATGATCTCGACGACGTGGCGCGCCTGGTCGCCAGAGGCGCGTGGTGATCGATCATCGCGGATGGCATCGACCAGATCCATGATGTCGACGTACACGTGTGGTTCCTCGATCGCCAGGTGCTGGCCCGTCAGATATGGTTGGTCGCCGAGTTTGGCGCGATGCACTGTGCCGCTCAGCAGAAATTCGACCGGGTAGCCGCTCTTCATCTCGACATCGGTGATCGTGAGCACGCCCTGATTGCCAAAGATCTCCATGCCACCCCACGGGTTGCGCTGGCTGCCGTGGCTATCGGTGCCAGCGGCAACGGCGATTGCGCCGCTGTGCAGCTCCATCAGCACCGCGTTGTTGTCGGGTACTTCGATCGTGATCTGGCGATCGCGCCAGGTGCGCTCGGGCACACGGGTATTGGCGAGTGCCGTGACGCGGCGCACCGGGCCGAGGACGCTGGTGAGCAACTGGAGCGAGTAGACCGTCACATCGGGGAGCGGCCCTGCGCCAGCGCGGTAATACCAGCCCGGATCGATCGCCTGCGTGACACTCTCGCCGCCGCGGATCGCCTCCTTCTCGTGGCCAAAACCGTGCGTGTAGGTATAACAGCTGTAGATCTGCCCGATCGCGGCGGCGGCGGCGCGGATCTGTGCAGTGAATGGAAACAACTCATAGCCAGGAGCCGCTGCGAGCCTGACCCCGGCGGCCTGGGCAGCGTGCAGCAGGGCATCGGCCTCGGCGGTGGTTACCGTCATCGCTTTTTGCACGTAGACGTGTTTGCCCGCTGTGATCGCGGCCATCGCATTCGCGTAGTGGTGCGCGATTGGTGTGATCACGAGGACGATGTCGACATCAACCGCTGCCAGCAACTCCTCGACGCTGGCGAAGGCGTGCGGCACGCCCCAGCGTGCTGCGCTGGCCTGCGCGCGCGCGAGCACCGCATCGGCCACCGCCACGAGTTGAATACGCGCACAGGCGTCGAGCTCGCTCAGGTGCGGCAGGACACCGCGCTGCGAGAGGCTGCCACAGCCGATCAAGGCGGCGCGTAAGGGTGTGGTCATGGGTGGGGTTCTCCTGTTGGGACACAGCACGCTGCGTCGGTGCGGTGGACGTGGGCGGGCGGCGGCGGCGGCGGCGGATGGGCGGCGGCGGATGCGGATCGTAGGG
>JAYUYF010000706.1:0-6962 GCA_043752605.1 Roseiflexaceae bacterium | reverse complement strand
GGTGCGTGACGATGTCGCGATGACGGGCGAAATCACGTTGCGCGGCCGGGTTCTGCCGGTGGGTGGCGTCAAGGAGAAGGTACTCGGCGCACACCGCGCCGGTGTCAAGACGATCATCCTGCCGCGCCGTAACGAGGTCGATCTCGACGATCTGCCGCCCGAGGTACGCCGCGAGTTGACCGTGTTGCCGGTCGAGACGCTCGACCAGGTGCTGGCGGCGGCGCTGTTGCCCAACCCGGCAGCCACAATCAGTAGCCTGTTCGAGGCTGAGCGCGTGGCAGCCAAGCCGGAGTAGCCGCACCGCGCTGCGGGGTAGCAGCACACAACGTATATTCGCAGTGACAGGAGAGCCCGCGCGAGCGGGCTTTGCTGCGGCCTGTTCCCGCCCCCCCGTCCGCTCGATCCAGGCATCGACCGATGTGGAAAAATGCCAGTACATAGCAAACATGCTGCCAGGCTAGATGCTGCCCAGACAAAAAAACATTCAGGCCGTTTTGCGGTGCGCGCTTGCTTGTGCTCAGCGTGCTCCTCTTGTATGCTACGCCTGTGCGAGCAACGCGCTCGCGATGGTGTAGTACACCATCTTCCTGCGGTGCGGCGGGATCGCCGAGCGATACACGAGCGATACAATGACCGACATTTTCTCGTTTGGCGCGTGGGTACGCCGCCGCCGCCGCGCGCTCGATCTGACGCAGGAGGGGCTGGCCACGCGCGTCGGCTGCGCCGCCGTGACGATCCGCAAAATTGAGCGCGATGACCGGCGCCCGTCGCGCCAGATCGCCGAACTGCTCGCTGATGGGCTGGCGATCCCGGCCGCCGAGCGTGCGGCATTCGTGCGCGCTGCAAATGCCGAACTAAGCGTCGATCGGCTCGCCGAACCCGCAGCAAATGCTTCCCCGCCGCCCGCGCCCGCGCTGCCGCAACCCGCGACAGCGCTGCTGGGCCGCGAAGCTGAATTGACGCAGCTGCGCGCATTGCTGCACGGCCCGGTACGACTGGTGACGCTCAGCGGGCCGGGTGGTGTGGGCAAAACGCATCTGGCGCTGGCGGCCGTGCAGCGCATGGCTGACGTGGTGTTTGTGCCGCTGGCGGCGCTGCGCGAGCCGGCACAGGTGCCCGAAGCGCTGGCACGCGCGCTCCAGCTGCCGGGGCTCGATGCACGCCCGACCGAGCGCGTCGTGACGGTACTGCGCACCCGGCGCACGCTGCTGGTGCTCGACAACTTCGAGCACGTCGCTGCTGCTGCACCGTTGCTTGAGCGTCTGCTCGACGAGGCCCCCGGTGTGCGGTTGCTCGTCACCAGCCGGTCGCCGCTCGGTATCGTGGGTGAACACGAACTGGCGCTCGCGCCGCTTGAACCGGCTGCCGCCGCCGATCTGTTTGTGGCGCGTGTCGGTGTGGTGCGGCCGGGCTACACGCTGACCGACACGCAATTGCCCGTGGTGCGCGCGCTCTGTGCGTTGCTCGACGGTCTGCCGTTGGCGATCGAGCTGGCGGCGGCGCGCACGCGCATGCTGACACCCGCCGAACTGCTTGCGCGGCTGCGCACGGCACCGGGCGCGTCGCTCGATCTGAGCGGTGGCACAAAACGTACGTTACGCGAGACGATCGCCTGGAGCGTCGCGTTGCTCGATGCCGACGAACGCGCGCTGTTTGCGCAGCTAGCGGTTTTTGCGGGCAGCTTCGACCTGGCTGCTGTACATGCGGTAGCGCAGTTGCCGCCCGGTGCGCGCGCGGTGGAGACGGTGACCGAGACGCTGGTGCTACGTAGCCTGGTGACCATTTGTGCCGAAGGTGAACACACGCGGCTGGCGCTGCTGGGGACGATCCGCGCCGCTGCGGAGGAATTACTGCTCGGTGACGGCGCGCCAGCCGTGCGTCAGCGGCACGCCGTGTGGGCGCTGGCGCTGGCCGAGCAACATGCGGCGCGTCTCTTTGGCGCGCAGCAACAATCAGCGTTAAACGAACTCGACCACGCACACCCCGATTTGCGCGCCGCGCTGAGCTGGGCGCTCGATGCGGCGGGTGCGCCAGCGGTCGGTGTCCGTCTCGCGACCGCGCTGTGGTGGTACTGGTGTCTGCGCGGCTTGCTCGCCGAGGGCTTGGGCTGGTTGGATCGTGCGCACGCCGCGACCGATGATGACCGGTTGCGCGGCCAGCTGGGCTACCGGGCTGCGGTGCTTGCCTGGCGGCGTGGCGAGTACCCGCGCGCCGCCGTGCTGGCCAGCGCCGCGCGTACAGCTGCCACGGCGGCTGACGATCTGGTGGCGGCGGCGCGCGCCGCTGGTGTGCTCGGCTGTATCGCACTGGTGCAGGGCGATGTGGCGCGCGCCGCCGCGCTGGCGGCTGACGCATTGCCGATCCTGCGCGCCGCAGACGATGAATGGGGGTGCGCCGTCGGGCTATTGATCTGCGGCGCGGCGGCGCGTTTCGATGATGATGCACTGCGTGCACTGGCGCTGCTCGATGAGGCGCTCACACAATTTGGTGCGGCGGGCGATGCGTGGGGCTGTGCGATGGTTGTGGGCGAACTCGGTCTGGTGATCGAACTGGCCGACCCGCTGCGTGCGCGTGGCTTGCTCGAAGACAGCCTGGCACGCCTACGCGAACTGGGTGACCGTGTGGGTACCGCGCACGCAATGTATCGCGTTGCACGCGCGGCGCGCCAGAGCGGCGCAACGGCCGAGGTGGGCGCGCTGCTGGCCGAGCAGATCGGGCTTTGCATCGATCTCGAAGATGCCGCTGGTCTGGCATACGCCTACCACGAGGCCGCCCTGCTCGCCGCACAGCAGGGCCAGCACCGCATTGCCGCGCAACTGTTTGGCGCGGCTGACCATCAGCGTAGCGGTAGCGACCTGGTGATCGAGCGTGGTACTGATGCCCAGTGGCGCAGCGCCACCCGTGTGGCACTCGGTACGACGCTCGAAGCCGCGCTACTCACGGCAGGCCGTGCGCTCGGCCCGGCGACGATCTGGAGTTTGCTGACCGAGAGCCACACCTGATACGCCCCGCTCCGAGAACGGGAGCGGGGCGCGGGTCAGTGTCAGCGCGTCAACTCAAAGCGCCCGAGCAGCCGAATGCCGCTGTTTGCGCCCTGCGCCACCGCCGCCCACGAGCCGTAATAGGTTGGGTTATCGGGCACGGTCGTGGTGTCAAACGTGAGGGTATCGACACGACCATTAGCATCGGCCTCGACATTGTAGCGTACGCCGTACTGGACGCCGCTCGGGTCGAGGAAGCTGACCGTCACCTGCTCGCCGCGCGTAAAGCGCCCGACACTGATTCGAAAGACCGTGCCGCGTGCCCCGCGCGATGGGGCGACCGTCAGGCTATTGTCGGTCGGTGCGCGCGTCGGTGTCGTCGTGATTGCCGGTGTCACGGTATGCGTGGGTGTCGTCGTCGCGGGTGCGCCGGGTGGCACGATCGGTGGGCCGCCAGTGCCACCGTTGTCGCGCACTTCGGTGCCGAGCAGGCCGAGCAGAATGTTGAACGGCGGCTGGTTCTCGGGATGCAGCTCGATTCGGGCGCGCTCAAACCATTGCACTTCATAGGTGCGGCCATCGTTCAGCCGCTCGCTGGTCAGATCGCTGAGCGGCAGGCCAAACAGCGCGGTGCTCTCGGCGGCGGTCTTCCCCGCGCGTCCATCGATCTCGAGCCCGTTGTTGCTCCAGAGCGCCAGGATCGCACCGCAGATGTTGTGGCGTGTCTCGGGCACGTAGCGGCAGCCCGCCTGTTGCTGGGTCGCCGGGTAGGCGAAGAACCAGTCGCGCCCGAGTTGCGCCAGCCGGTCGGCACCCATGCGGCCGAGCAGCACATCGTACGGGCGCAGGTTCTCGGGGTGTAGCTCAAGCCGGAAGCGCTGGAACTCCTGGATCGTCAGCGTGCGTCCTTCGATCTGCGCCTGGCGCTGCGGCCCAAGCGGATAGCCAAAGATCGTCAGCCCGCCGTTCTGCTCCCAGAACTCGCGCAAGCGCCCGCTGATACAGTAGCCGGTCTCGCTGAAGCAGCGCTCGGTTGTCTGCGCGCGGGCAGGTGTGGCCACACTGCCTGCAACAATGATCAGCAGCAGCACGCCAACCATCGCAAATATTCGCTTTCCCATCGTCTTCTCCTTTGATCCGATTCGCATCTTCCGGGTGTATAATGCGAATAGTAGCACGAATTGTGCAAGGGCCGATCAACGCGATCTGGCCTTTTTTGTCCTGTGAAATGATGACCGACGATTTGCTCCCCCTGCGCGATGAAATCGCCGACCAACCTTCGGTTGCGGCGTTGCTGATACGTCTGCTCGACCGCGAACACGTGATCGCTGCGCCGCTGCCGGTCAGCGCGCGGCTGGCGTTTGTTGCGGCCGCCTACGATGCCACCAGCCCGCTGCTGCTGCTCACCACCACCAGCGAGGTTGCGCTGCGTGCGCGCGATGATCTGGCGCAGTGGCTCGGCCCCGGGCGCGTGTTCATGTTCCCCGCGTCGGATGCGCTGCCGTACGAGGCCATGTCGCCCGCCGCCGATGTGACCGTCGGGCGGCTGGCGGTACTGCGGGCGCTGGCTGCCGGCGAGACGCCGCTGGTGGTGGTGCCGGTCAAGGCATTGACACAACCCACGCTCGCGCCCGCTGAATTAGCTGCGCTGACGGTACCGCTCGCGCAGGGTGCGCAGTTTGATCCCGAGCAACTTGCCGCCCGGCTGGTGGCGCTTGGCTACCGCACCGCCCCGGTGGTTGAGGAGCCGGGCGAGTGGAACCGGCGCGGCGGGATCGTCGATGTGTTTGTGCCCGGCGATGAGGCACCGCTGCGGATCGAATTCTTTGGCGACGAAGTCGATAGTCTGCGGCGCTTTGATCCGATCACGCAGCGCAGCGATACCCGCGTGACAGCCGCGAGCATCGGCCCGGCGTTCGAATTCGACCTGACGCGCCGCACTACGGCTGCTGCACGCCTGCGCGCGCTGGCGACAGACGGGATGCGGCGTGAGGTGCGCGATGAATGGGACGCGACGATCGCCAGCGTCGAGGCGGGTGAGCGCGTCGAGAACCGCTCGCTGCTGGCACCGTTCTTCCGCGATACGATGCCGACGCTGCTGGATCATCTGCCGCCCGATGCCTCGCTGCTGCTCAATGACTCTGAGCAGATCGTACGCCACCTGACCGACCTGGATACGCAGGCCAGCGAGCGCCGCGCGACGCAGGTGGTGGCGGGCGAGCTGCCGCACGATTACCCGCGCCCGTACCTGCGCTGGCAGGATCTCGAGCCGCAGATCGCGCAGCGTGGCACCGCACACATGCACAGCGGCGATGGTGATCTGCCCGATGGCCTGTTTGCGCCGCCCGATCTGTTTGCTGGCCAGTTGCGGCGGCTGGTGGCCGATATCATCGAACGGTTGCAACAGGATGAGCGCGTGGTGATTGTCACGCCGCAGGCCGCGCGGCTGACCGAACTGGTGCACGAGGCCTGGCGTGGCGTCCCGGCCGGCTTCAGCGCGATCCACGGCGCACTCGATGGCGGGTTGCGCGCGGCGGCGATCGGCCTGACGCTCTACACCGATAGCGAGATCTTTGGCTTTCGCGCGCGGCGTACGGTGGGTGAGCGCCGCCGCCGCCGCGACAAGAGCGCCGAGGAGCGCGCCGCCTTTTTGCGTGGGCTCAACCCGGGCGATTTTGTGGTACACATCGAGCACGGTATCGCGCGCTACGAGGGCATGGTGCGCCGTACTGTCGGCGCGCTCGAACGCGAATATCTCAACCTGACGTATGCCGACGGTGACCGGTTGTATGTGCCGGTGGATCAGATCGACCGCATCTCGCGCTATATCGGCGCGGGCGACGCCGATCCGCAGCTCACCCGGCTTGGCACGCAGGAGTGGGAACGCGCCAAGCGCAAGGCGCGCGCCGCCGTGCAGGATCTGGCGGATGACCTGCTCAAGATCTACGCCCAGCGCAGCCTGGCGCAGGGTCACGCCTTTGCGCCCGACAACGAGTGGCAGCGCGATCTCGAGGCGAGCTTTGCCTTTATCGAGACCGACGACCAGCTCAAGGCGATCCAGGCCGTCAAGGCCGATATGGAGCGGCTGCAGCCGATGGATCGGCTGGTGTGTGGCGATGTCGGCTTTGGCAAGACCGAGGTCGCGCTGCGCGCTGCCTTCAAAGCGGTGCAGGATGGGCTGCAGGTGGCGGTACTGGTGCCCACCACCGTGCTCGCGCGCCAGCACTACGAAACCTTTAGCCGCCGTATGGCCGCCTTCCCGGTGCGCGTCGAGATGCTCTCGCGCTTCCGCTCGCCCAAGGAGCAGGCCGAGATCGTGCGCGGGCTTGGCAACGGCAGCGTCGATATTGTGATCGGTACTCACCGGCTGCTCTCGAAGGATATCGGCTTCAAAAAGCTGGGCCTGCTGGTGATCGATGAGGAACAGCGCTTTGGCGTGCGCCATAAGGAGCGCTTCAAGCAGATGCGCGCGAATGTGGATGTGCTGACGCTCACCGCCACGCCCATCCCGCGCACATTGCACATGGCGCTGGCGGGCATCCGTGATCTGAGTGTGATCGACACGCCACCCGAAGATCGCCTGCCGATCAAGACCTACGTGCAGCCGTTTGATGAGCACCTGGTGCGCGAGGCGATTTTGCGCGAACTCGACCGCGATGGCCAGGTGTTTTTTGTCCACAACCGCGTCCACGATATCTATTACGTGGCCGACAAGTTGCGCACCCTCGTTCCCGAGGCCGAGATTAGCGTGGGCCACGGCCAGCTCGGCGAAGACCAACTCGAACGCGTCATGCTCGATTTTTATAGTGGCAAAGACGATGTGCTGGTGTGTACGACGATCATCGAGAGCGGCCTCGACGTGCCAAACGCCAATACCATGATTATCGACGAGGCCACCAACTACGGTCTGGCGCAGCTCTACCAGTTGCGCGGCCGTGTGGGTCGCAGCGCGCAGCGCGCATATGCCTACATGCTCTACCG
>JAYUYF010000705.1:0-2777 GCA_043752605.1 Roseiflexaceae bacterium | reverse complement strand
CCCCTACAGGATCATGGCCGCCCACCCGCCTGCCCCCTGGAGGCGTCTTTGTGCCTGTTGTGCGTGTACTGCGCAGGAAGATACGATGTTAATCGAGGCCGTGGAACTCCAAAAGGTCTTTCGTGTCTCCAAGAAGACCAGTGGTGCGCTCGGTGCCGTGCGCGGCGTGTTTCGCCCGCAGTGGCGCGAGGTAGCAGCGGTCGAGAGCGTCTCGTTTGGTGTGGCACGCGGCGAGCTTGTGGGCTACATTGGACCAAACGGTGCCGGGAAATCAACGACGATCAAGATGCTGACCGGCATTCTGCTGCCCTCGGGCGGCACGGTGCGCGTCGACGGGCGTGATCCGCACCACGACCGGGTGGCGCACGCGCGCGGAATCGGCGTGGTCTTTGGCCAGCGTACCCAGCTCTGGTGGGATCTGCCGACGCGCGACAGCTTTGGTTTGTTGCGCCACCTGTATCATATTCCGGCCGCGCGCTTCGCCACCAACCTGGCAGCATTTACCGAACTGCTCGACATGGGCGATTTCCTCGACACGCCGGTGCGCCAGCTCTCGCTGGGGCAACGTATGCGCGCCGAACTCGCAGCCGCCCTGCTGCACGACCCCGCGATTCTGTTTCTCGATGAGCCGACGATCGGGCTTGATCTGGTGGCGCGCGAGCGCATCCGCAGCTTCTTGCAGCAACTCAACCGCGAGCACGGCGTGACCATCGTGCTCACGACGCACGACCTGGGCGATATCGAGCGGCTCTGCCAGCGGGTGATTGTGATCGACCACGGCCGGGTGGCCTACGACGGCGCGCTCGAACAACTGCGCACGCGTTATGGCCGAGAACGTACGCTGGTGGCCGATCTGGCTGAAGACACGACGAGCGCAGGAAACCGATTGGCGGCGCTGAACATTGCGGGTGTACGCCTCATGGAATGCGCCAATGGGCAGGCACGGCTGAGCTTTGACCGTGAGGCGATCAGCGCCGCCACACTCGTCGCGCGGGTCGCAGATACCGTGGTGCTGCGCGATCTCAGTATCGTCGAACCGCCGATCGAGCACGTCATCCAGCAGATCTATCAGGTAGGTGCCTCGCATGACCTGCTCCCGCCCGCCACGGGTGGAGGGACGAAAGTATGACCGTCTACTTCGCTGTCGCCACACTCGCATTCCGCCGCATGGTGGCCTACCGGATCGCGCTCTGGTCATCGGTGGTCAACAATCTGTTCTGGGGCTCGCTGATTTGTGAAGTCTACCGTGCGCTGTATCAGGGTCATGGCGCGGTGGCCGGGCTTACGTTGGACGACGCGATCAGCTATACCTGGACGACGCAGGCCATGATCTCGCTCGGCGCGGGCTGGGTGAGCGGTGAGATCGCCAGTACCGTGCGCAGTGGCGCAGTCGAACGTGATCTGACGCGACCCTGGAGTTTCTATGGCTACTGGCTGAGCCGCACGCTGGGCGAGCACACATTCAACCTGCTGATTCGTAGCACGATCACGTATATGTTTGGCGTACTCGTGTACGGCGCACGCCTGCCCGCCTTCGTCGATCTGCTGTCGTTTGTGCTGGTGCTCGTGCCCGGGCTGCTGGTCGGCTTTGCGTTTGTCTTTCTGATCAACGCGACTGCGTTCTGGCTGCTCGATGCCACCGGACCGATGTTGCTGGCAAACGTCGTCCTCGGCTTCTTCTCGGGCTTCCTGTTGCCGCTGGCATACTTCCCACCCTGGCTACAGTTGGTGGCCAATGCGCTGCCGTTCCAGGCGATCACCAATGCACCCGTGCTGGCGTGGCTTGGGCAGAGCAGCGGCAGCCAGCTCGGGCGCGTGCTGGTCGGGCAGTGGTTCTGGGCAATCACGATGACGCTCGCGGCATTATTCGTGGCACGGCGGGCATATCGTCACGTTGTGATTCAGGGAGGCTAGCTTGGCACTCTACCTGCGCCTGATCGGCGCACGCGTGCGCGGGCAATTACAGTATCGTGGGGCATTTCTTGCCAACATCGTCGGCTACACATTGCTGACCGGGCTGGAGTTTGCCTCAATCTGGGTACTGCTCACACGCTTTGGCGCGGTGGGTGGCTGGTCGCTCGCCGAAGTTGCGTTGCTGTACGGGCTCACCGCCAGCGCCAACGGCATCGCACAGACGGTAGCACGCGGGTTCGATGGCCCGTTCGAGAAATTGATCATGGCGGGTGGTCTCGACACGCTACTCGTGCGACCGGCGGGCGCATTCTTCCAGGTACTGGCGAGCGAATTCTCGCTACGCACGCTTGGCCGCACCGTTCAGGCGGGCGCAGTGCTGGTCTGGGCGATCGGCAGCCTGAATATCGAGTGGGATCTGGCAAAAATCGTGCTCGTGCCATTGACGATCCTGGCCGGCACGCTGATCTACGCCAGCATCGCTGTCATCGGCGCGACGGTCACGATCTGGACGATTAAGACCCCGGAGGTCGTCCATATCGCCACATCGGGCGCGCAGCAACTGGTGAGCTACCCGCTCCATATTTATAGCGAGGCGTTGCGGTTTGTCTTTCTTGCGATCATCCCGGTGGCGTTCAGCGCCTACCCGTGCGCGCTCTGGCTGCTGGAGCGCGGTGATCCGCACGGCCTGCCCGCCGCACTGGCGTGGGCTGCACCACTGGTGGCGCTGGGTTTTGGCGCGCTGACACTGGTATTCTGGCGCGTAGGGCTGGCACGCTACCAGAGCACGGGGACGTAGGCGGGGCACATCACGATGCGCCCCGCCGTAGGGCCGAAGCATTCCGGCTGCGGCTTTCGAGCCGCAG
>JAYUYF010000704.1:0-6966 GCA_043752605.1 Roseiflexaceae bacterium | reverse complement strand
CCATCTCGGCCACAAAACCACAGATACCGGCAATCAGAAGGAAGATAATCAATTCGAGCAGGGTCATTGGATGCCTCCTCTGCGATACACAGGCGGTTGGTGCAGCGATCGTGCGTCCGCCCCTGTTTTTTCCTTCAGGCACAAGCTGTACCAGCAGCGCAGTATCGGAAGCTATTTGTGCGCGGGTCGAAAACGGGGGCGATCCCTGGGAGCTGCCCTGCGATACTGCGTGAGGTGCCGATGACGGCTTTTGACAAAAGTACTACTTCTCGTAAAATCACAGAAGTATGTATTATTATTGTGCCAGAGTGGCTCGCAGCTGCAACCTGGGCAATCTTCAATGGTGCGCTCAATCGTGCAGCGCGAGAGCAGGCGGAGCGCTTACCCTTTATCGGCGTGCTCCGCTATCGGCGTGCTCCGCTATCGGCGTGCTCCGCAACTATAACAAAGATGGCACGACATACCTGAATGAACTGATCATTAGCCCGGTACTGGACGAGGCGGGCCAGCTGCTCAACTACGTGGGGCTGCAATATAACGTGACCGAGCGCGAGCAGGCCAAGCAGCTTCTGGAAGAGCGGGTGCAGGAGCGCACGGCGGAACTGGCACACTCGCAGATCGAGATCCTCAGCCGCCTGGCACGCGCAGCGGAGTACCGCGACGACGCCACTGGCCAGCATACCTATCGCGTCGCACAGACAGCCGCCCTCCTGGCTGAAGCACTGGGTCTAGCAGGAGAACAGATCTCGCTGATACGGCAGGCCGCACCATTGCATGACGTGGGCAAAATCGCTATTCCAGACCGCATTCTCCTGAAGGAGGACAAGTTGACGGATGAGGAGTTCAACATGATGAAAATGCATGCGTCAATTGGGGCTGCGCTCCTGTCCAACGGCCGTTCAGAGGTCGTGCAAATGGCCGAGCGTATCGCCGGTTGCCATCACGAGCATTGGGATGGCACCGGCTATCCACAGCATTTGGCAGGAGAGCAAATACCACTGGAGGGACGTATTCTAGCCGTTGCTGATGTTTTCGACGCGTTGACCCACGAGCGACCCTATAAAAAAGCGTGGACGGTCGCAGAGACGGTAGCTGAAATCGTCCGCCAGCAGGGAAAGCAATTTGATCCGCACGTCGTCGCGGCATTCCTACAGCTACCCCACGAAGATTTGGTGTAAGTGCAAACTCAGGCGCTACCCAACAATCGGATAGCGCCAGTAGGAACCGCCGACCGCGCAGCCGTAGTGTGCCAGCGCCCCGCCACGCTGGCACACTACGTGCCTCGCAAATCTCCATCTAATCCCGTACCGGCTCGTCGATCGCCGCGTTGCGCTGCCCAGGGTGCGCGCGCCCGGCAGCCTGTGTGGATGTGTTGGTGAAAAAGGAGCTACGAGTGGCGAGCGAGCCGTTGTTTGCGCAGTTTTTTCTGGGTGGTTTTGAATGCTCGTCGCACCGGCTCCGTCACGGCCAACGGCTCGATGTGATCAGCGCAACCCGGCACGATACGTTCGCCGCCGCCGATTACCGCAGCCTGCGCGAACACGGGATGGCCGCCGCGCGTGATGGCCTGCGCTGGCACCTGATCGAAACCACACCCGGCGATTATGATTGGAGCAGCGTGCTGCCCATGCTGCGCGCGGCACAGACTGAGGACGTGCAGGTGATCTGGGATCTGTGCCACTACGGCTGGCCAGATGACCTCGATATCCTTGGCTCTGATTTTGTGCCGCGTTTTGCGGCGTTTGCTGGTGCATTTGCCAGGTTAGTTGCCCGCGAGACTAATACAATCCCGTTCTATTCGCCGATCAACGAGATTTCGTTTTTTGCGTGGGCGGCGGGTGATGCCGGCTATCTCAACCCGTTTTGTCATGGCCGCAGCTTTGAGCTAAAAGTTCAGCTGGTGCGCGCCACGCTGGCGGCGATCGATGCGGTCTGGGCGGTCGACCCGCGTGCGCGGATCGTACACGCCGATCCGATGATCCATATCGCGACCGCACACGACCGGCCGTGGGAACACGATGCGGCCAATGGGCATCACCAGTCGCAGTTTCAGGCATGGGACATGATCAGTGGGCGGCTCTGGCCACAACTCGGCGGTCACCCGCGCTATCTCGATATCGTTGGCGTCAATTATTATCCCAACAACCAGTGGATCCACGGCGGCCCGCATATCGATCGCTTCCACCCGCAGTATCGCCTGCTCCACGAGTTGCTCCACGATATGTATACGCGCTACCAGCGCCCGCTGCTGATCGCCGAGACCGGCTGCGAGAACGAGGCGCGCCCCGAATGGCTGCGCTATATCGCCCGCGAAGTGCGGATGGCGCTACGGCGTGGTGTGCCGGTCGAGGGTATCTGTCTGTATCCGGTCGTCAATCATCCCGGCTGGGACGATAACCGCCACTGCCACAACGGGCTGTTTGATTACGCCGATGAGACTGGTGCGCGCGAGGTGTACATGCCGCTGGCGCAGGAATTGCGCGTGCAGCGTACGCTGCTCGATGCCGAACGCTTCCCGCAGCCGACGCTACACGTGCCACGGCGCGCGGTACTTGCGGCCGAGATGCACGTGCCGAGCCTGTGCCTCTACACCGATAGCCGCGACCCATCGGGCATGGGTGAGGTCATGCTGACGCTGGCGGCGCAGATCGCGGGCCAGTACCGCCTGTCGCTGGCATGCCCGCCCCACGGTGGTGGTGCGCAGTTGCTGGCGCGGGCAACCGCGCTTGGTATTGCCACCCACGCGGTGGAGTTTGATGGTCTGCACCCTGCCACCGGCCCGCTGCACGCGTGGCTTACCGCGCAGCGCGTCGATCTCCTGCACGCGCACGCCGGTATCGGCTGGGAAGGTTTGCACGCGGTCTATATTGCGCACGCGGCGGGCGTGCCGATGGTGGTGCGCAGCGAACACTTGCCCTACCTGCTCACCGACCCGCAGCAACAGGCCGACCACGCACGGCTGATGACCGTGCTCGACCAGCTGGTGTGTGTCGGCAGTACGGCACAGCAGACGTTTCTCGATGCGGGGGTGGCTGCACAGCGCGTGCGCGTGATTCGCAACGGCATCGTACCGCGCCGCCCGCAGGTCGAGCCGCAACGTGTGCGCGCGCGCCTCGGTTGTACGCCGCAGACGCGGCTCGTGATCACGGTTGGGCGGCTTATCGAACAAAAAGGGTACGATACCTTGCTCGCCGCCGTACCGCCGATCGTCGCGCAGCATCCGCACACCCGCTTCCTGTGGATCGGCGATGGCCCACTGCGCGCGGTGCTCCAGCAGCAGGTCGACGCAGCCGGGGTTGCGCACGCGGTGCAATTCCTCGGGCGGCGCGATGATATCGCCGATCTGCTGGCGGCGGCAGATATGTTTGTGCTGCCGTCGCGCTTCGAAGGGCTGCCGCTGGTCGCGCTCGAGGCGATGGCCGCCGGCTTGCCGGTGGTTGGTACACAGGTTTGCGGCACGGCCGAGGTGGTGGACGATGGCGTACCCGGGCGGCTTGTCGCACCCGCAGAACCGGCTGCGCTCGCCGCCGCAATCAGCGGCCTGCTCGATACACCCGCGCAGATGCGCGCCTGGGGCGCGGCTGGCCGTGCGCGCGTCGCGCGCGAATTTGATGCCACCCGCATGGTACACGATACCGTGGCGCTGTACGACGAATTATTGACGAGCGCCGCGCCGCGCTTCACCGCCGGACAGCAATTACCGTCGTTGGTTATGGAGGAGCTATGGCAGCAACGCAGATAGGCTTTATTGGTGCTGGCGGCATCGCCGGGCGGCACTTCAACGATTTACAGCAATTTGACGACGTGCGCGTCGCTGCCGTCGCCGATGTGCAGCACGAGCGCGCGGTGGCGCTGGCCGGGCAGTGCGGTGCAACGCCATACACCGATTATCACGAGATGCTGGCGGCGGGTGGGCTCGATGCGGTCTATATCTGCGTACCGCCGTTTGCGCACGGCGCGCCCGAATTTGCGTGTATCGAATACGATCTGCCCTTTTTTGTCGAGAAGCCGCTGGCCACAGATGCGCCCACCGCCGAGCGGATCGCGGCAGCAGTGGCGGAGCGTGGGCTGGTGACGGCCGTCGGCTATCACTGGCGCTACCTCGATACAACAGACGAGGCGCGCGCGTTGCTGGCAGACAATCCGGCGCGGCTGGCGCTTGGCTACTGGCTCGATAGCACACCGCCGCCCGCGTGGTGGATCAAACAGGCCGAATCGGGCGGGCAGATGGTCGAGCAGACGACCCACATCTTTGATCTGGCGCAGCTGCTGATCGGCGATGTGACGCGCGTCTATGCCGCAGGTGCCCATACTCCGCGCGCTGCGTTCCCGCACGCTGATGTCCACGATGTCACCAGCGCGACGCTACACTTTGCGTCGGGCGCGATCGGCAATATGGCATCGACCTGTCTCACGCACTGGCCGCACCGGATCGGGTTGCACCTGTTTTGCGATGGTCTGGCGATCGAGTTGACAGAGTTTGAGATCATGATCGATGTCGGTCGTGGCCGCCCGGTACGCCGCGCCGAGGGTGACCCGTTTCTGCGCGAGGATCGCGCGTTTGTCGATGCGGTGCAGGGCAAAGCCGCCGACGTTCGCGCCACCTACGCCGATGCGTTGCGCACCCACCGCGTGACTATCGCCGCCACTCGTTCGGTCTTTGAAGGCCGCCCGATCGATCTTGCGGAGTAAACCGATGACCGAATGGCGCACAATTCGCTCGCTTGGGATCCACGCGCCGGGCGAGTGCTTTTTTACCAGCTACGATGAGGGCCCACCGCCCGAGGGCCAGTTTCGCATCGAGACGCTGTATACCGGTTTTTCGGCCGGTACCGAATTAACCTTTTTCAAGGGCTCGAACCCGTACCTGCACGCGCGCTGGGATGAGCACGCGGGTGTGTTTGTGGCGGGCGAACCGACGGCCCACTATCCGGTGCCGTTTCTGGGCTATATGGAGGTCGGCCGCGTGAGCGAGAGCCGCACGCCGCTGGTGCAACCGGGTGAAATTGTGGCGATGAGCTATGGTCACAAGACCGGCCACACCGCGCACCCGGCGCACGATTTCTTTGTTGCGCTGCCACCCGCGATCGACCCGATCCTCGGCATCTACGCCGCGCAGATGGGGCCGATCTGCGCCAACGGGCTGCTCCACGCCGCCGCCGACCTGTACGGGCCAAATGTGCAGACCCTCGGCGATGGTGTGCGCGGCCGGAACATCCTGGTGGTGGGCGGCGGCGTGGTTGGGCTGCTGACGGGACTGTGGGCGCGCCACTGTGGTGCCGCCAGTGTGGCGCTCGCCGATACGACGACGCAGCGGCTCGCTGCCGCGCGCGCGCTGGGGCTCGATGCGCTCGACGAGCAGCAGCAGGATGTGGCGCTGGTCTGTAAAGATCGCTGGCACCACGGCGCGCGCGATCGCGGTGCCGATCTGGTATTCCAGTGCCGCGGTCAGGCCAGTGCGTTGCACACCGCCCTGCGCGCGTTGCGCCCACAGGGTACCGTGATCGATCTGGCGTTCTACCAGGGTGGTGCGCCCGAGGTGCGGCTTGGCGAGGAGTTCCATCACAACGGGCTGCGTATCCAGTGCGCGCAGATCGAGCGCGTGCCGCGCGGCCTCGCACCGGTCTGGAACAAACGGCGCCTGGTACACGAGACGCTCGATCTGCTGCGCAGCCACGGCGCGGCGATCCGCCAGCAGATCATCACCGATGTCGTGCCGTTTGACGACGGCCCGCAGCTGATCGCCGAGCTCGCGGCTCGCCAGCGCCAGGTGATCCAGGCCGTCTTCCAGGTCGCGCACCCGTCATGAGCGCCAGACGCGTGCTGTTTGTGTTCGCCTGGCTGGTCGTCGGCGGCGAGGAAACCGAGGTGCGGCTGCTGGCCCAGCACCTCGATCCGGCGCGCTATACGGTCGAGGTCGTCGCCTGCTTGCACCGGCCCGGCATGCCCGATCAGACCCACGCGCAACTCGCCGCGCTCGGCGTGCCCGTCGATTGCACGCCCTACCAGTTGTCATTCGAAGATACTGTGGCGTATCTGGCCGCAAAACTGCCGGACTATGATCTGGTCGTCGCCTGTCAGGCCGTGCCCGATATCTACCCGGCGCTCGCACGCTGCGCCCGTCCACCGCCGTTGATCGAGCACGGTGGGCTGGTCAGCGAGGCACGCGCGGGGGCGAAAGATCGTACGGCGCGCTATATTGGTGTGTGCGAATCGATCCAGGCCGCCGCCGCCGCGCGTTTTCCCGAACGCCCACACCACGCGCTGCTGATCCCGTCGATGGTCGACATGGCCGCTGCGGATCCTGCCGACCGGCCGACGGTGCGCGCCGAACTGGGGATCGCGGCTGCCACGCCACTGATTGGCTGGGTCGGGCGGCTGGATCGCAAGAAGCGCGTCGAGGATGTGATCCACGCCGCCGCGCTGCTGCGCGCCACGCAGCCGCAGGCACGCTGGCTGATCATCGGCGGGCCAGATGCCTTTATGCCCGAATATGCCGCCGAACTGCGGCAATTGGCGCACGACCTGGGGCTGGACGACACGCTCCAGTTTCTGGGCGATCGTGCCGATGTGCCCCGGCTGATGACCGGCCTCGATGCGTTTGTCTGGCTCTCGCAGGATGAAGGGATGCCGCACGTGATCGCCGAGGCGGGTGCAGCTGGCCTGCCGGTCGTCGCTACCTGTGATAATGGCAGCGCCGAGCAGATTATCGATGGTGTGAGCGGGCTGTTTGTCCCGCATCAGGCACCCGCTGCGGTGGCTATCGCACTCCAGCGGCTGCTCGCCGACCCCGCGTTGCGCGCGCGGCTGGGGAGCAACTTGCAGCAGCAGGTCGCGCGCGCGTACAGCGCCGCCGTCGTCGTGCCACAATGGCAGGCTGTCTTCGATACCGTGATCGCCGAGGCACAGGAGGAGCTTTCGTATGCTGCGCACCCCCACCCGCACGCTGTACGCGATCGGTGACGC
>JAYUYF010000703.1:0-2783 GCA_043752605.1 Roseiflexaceae bacterium | reverse complement strand
ACGTCGGTCGTCGGCCCTATCACACGCGGCAACCCATCCTGCCACACCAGACGATCGATGTACAACAGCCGCCGGTCACCACGCATGCCATTGCCAGCAATTTCCCAGGCGTGATAGAACATCCAGTACTCGCCATCGACTTCGACAACAGCCTGATGACCGGGGCCAACGATCAGCGGTTTCTGATCCATCCGGCTCTGCAAAATCGGGTTCTCGGGCGCATCGGCACACGGGCCAGTTGCCGTCTCGCAGCGCGCATAGCCAACGGCATATTTTGGTCCGCCGTAGTCATTTGCCGAGAAGAAGAGATAATAGCCCGTAGCGTGGCGCACCATCGTCGGTGCCTCAATCAGCGTGCCCTCCCACAGCGCGTCGTTGCGCACCAGCCGGGTGGCTTCTCCCGTCAAACTCAGACCATCTGCGGTGAGCGGTTGTGCATACAGATAGGTTGGCTTTGCACAACAGTTGCCATCATTCTTCCAGTAGAGGTACAACTGGTCACCATCACGGAACGGGCTCGCATCGATCGAACCACCTTCATCCGCCTGGCAGACTAGCGGTGCGCTGTTTAAATCGATAAAACGACCTGCAGGGGCATCGGCGATCGCAACACCAATGCACTGGCGATTGGATGCTTTATCGCGCGCGGTGTAATACAGCACAAACTGATTACCGATCTGGATGACCTCGGGGGCCCACACCAGGCTCCCGCCCGGCCGCGCCCAGCCGGGCAATGCGGGCAGCGCATCCGGGAGTTGCTGCCAGCGCACCAGATCCTGCGAGCGCGCCACCTGCACGTTCTTGCCGATCGCGTTGGTCGCATAGACGTAGTACGTGTCGCCCACCAGCAGCACGCCCGGATCGGCAAAATTGGCGCGCAACACCGGGTTGGTAAAAGTCGCCCCGGCAGCGACGCTCGGTGTCGCCGCAACCGCCGCCGGTGCCGGGCTCGCGGCGGGCGTTATTGGGCTGGACGACGGTAGATTGGGTGATTGGCAGCCGAATAGTACAAGCGCACACACGCCAAAAAAGAGACGATAACAGTGTAATCCGGGCGGAAGCGTTTGCAGTGCGCGGGCTTTCACAATCAACAACGGCCAGAGAAAATCGTTCCGATTACTCGCGTTGACGGTTGTACGCGGGCTTGGCAATATCGACCTTGATGGCTTCCGCCATTTCGTTGTCTACATCGAGGAGAATTGAGTTACTCGCGAGATACATATGCGGTGTCTTGATTTCATACAATTGCCAGCGCAATGCGGTAGGCTTGCCCTGCGAATTACAGACGCGTTCGACCGTAGCAACCACCTGAGTTTGCTCACCTGTAGGGGTGCTCAATCGTAAGCTCCAGTTATCCACACGTGGCAGGGACGTCGCTTCGCGAAGCAGCGCCCGAAAGATGCGTCGCTCGCCAGGGACAATTGCACCACCAATCGAGAAGCGTGCCAATTTCCGCTGCTCGATGCCAAGCAGTCGCGCTGCTGCACGATTTGCTCTGCGGATCACCGAATCGAGGCTTGTCACAAGATAGGCCTCGGGTGCTTCATTGAACAGCGTGAAATATTCATGCCGTTCGGCAGCAATTTGTGCGTATTCTTCCCCCAGCATGCGAATGTGTTGGCCAGCAGCATTCTCGGTAAATTGCAATGTTTCGAGCGCTGCCTGTAATTCACGCAGCGCGCGGGAAAGGAGGCTTGAATTTGTAGGTGTGCTGTAGGCATCGGCAAATAACTTGCGAATACGGTCACGTGTCGTATCGATCCGCACACGAACCTGTGGAAGAGTCATGGCATTCTCCACTATGTGTACATGTACAGTATATAAACCTAACGCATGCTAATTGTGGGGAATACCAGCATATCTTGTCGGGGAAATAGCGGACACGAGCCAAAGCCGCACGATCGCCGCGCGGACTCCAGGCTGGGGACTCGCCCTATGCTGCAAAGCGTCCGCGCGGCGACCCCGGTGCAGCAACTTCAGCAGAGAGAAATTACATGACACCCGTCCATATGTATCCCCGCCCACAACACGTTCGCAACGAATGGTTGTGCCTCGATGGTGCGTGGGAATTCGCAATCGATGTGGACACACTCTGGACCGAGCCCGAGCAGGTAATCTGGGATCGCAGCATTACCGTTCCCTTCGCACCCGAGACCAGCGCGAGTGGGATTGGCGACACCAGCTTTTACCGATCGGTCTGGTACAAACGCACCTGTACGATGCCCGCACTTGAACCCGGGCAACGGCTGATTCTCCATTTTGGTGCGGTCGATCACGTCGCAACCGTCTGGGTCAATGGTCAACTCGTCGGCCGCCATACGGGTGGCTACACCCCATTTGCATTCGATATCTCGCGTGAGCTGCTCGCCGATCAGGAGCAGACCGTGGTCGTACGCGCCGAAGATGACCCGCACGATCTTGCGAAACCGCGCGGCAAGCAAGATTGGCTCCGCGAACCGCATTCGATCTGGTATCCACGAACCACAGGTATCTGGCAGACAGTCTGGTGCGAGCGTATCAATGCCCATGCGATCAGCAGCCTGCGCTGGACACCAAATCTGACAAACTGGGAGATCCGGCTCGATGCGCTTGTCGATGGGCCACCGCGCGAAGACCTGCGCTTGCACGTCAAACTCCACGTGGGGACACAGTTGCTCGCAGATGACACCTACAGCGTGGTTGCGGGCGAGGTGCATCGCCGCATCGGGCTTTCGGATCCTGGCATCGATGATTATCGCAATGAATTGCTCTGGAGCCCGAATCAGCCGACGATCATTCGCGCC
>JAYUYF010000702.1:0-2784 GCA_043752605.1 Roseiflexaceae bacterium | reverse complement strand
CACTCGCGACGGTTGAGTCGTCAAGCTGATCGCGCTGCGCAGGCGTCGTTGACGTACTATATGGTGAATGTGCGTGACCCGACGTGCGGAGGTACCATAGAACCACCGTTTCCCGGTGTAGACTGACCAGACGGCAACAATTTTCCGGAAACACAGAATATGCTAGAGTGATTGCATGAATTTTGAATGGGACGACCACAAAGCCGCGAATAATTTTGCGAAACATGGAACAAGATAATCAGACAGAAGACAACGATAAACTTCGACCGGAGTATTTTGCTGGTGATCTCAAGAATGGTGTGCGCGGTAAATACATCGAACGGCTTGCGCAGCGTTCGAATGTCGTGCGGCTCGCGCCCGATGTCGCCGCCGTGTTTGCTACGGAAGAAGATGTGAACGATGCGCTCCGTGGGTTGATCCAGCTTGCACAATCGGCTACACGACAGGCTGCGTGAGAAAACAAGCAAGTCAGAGAACCGTGTAGACCCGGTATCTCCGCCCCAGACATCGTTCACATGGTATCATGGCGAAGACACGTACGGAGGTACCATGGAACCACCGTTTCCCGGCATGGATCCCTATCTCGAAGGCCCGACGTACTGGGCGAGCTTTCACCATCACCTCGCCGAGGAGATCATGGCGCGGCTTAAGTACGTTGCTCGGGCCAGCGTACTTTGCCGATGTGGAAGTGCGGGCGGCGCTCGATGATCTCGCGATTCTGACCTCCGTTGATGTGTATCCCGATGTCGCTGTCCTCGGGAATGAACCAGCGTGGCCTGCGGCAATTGCAGCGCCGGCCGTGACCGCTCCGGTGCAGCGGCTGGCGCTGCCGGCTGACCGCGCGCGCACGCGAACAGTGACGATCCGCCGCGCCGATAACAACGTGCTGGTGACGGCGATCGAGATCCTGTCGCCCGCGAACAAGCACGGCCGCGGGTTGGAGTTGTACCGGCAGAAACGTGAACGGTTACTCCACGCCGATTGTCATCTGGTTGAGATCGATCTGCTCCGCCGTGGCACACGCCCAGGCTGGGAAGTTGAAGAACCGCCGCCCGATGCCGCGTATGTCTGTCTTGTCAATCGGGCGCGCGCGGACGAACTACGTGTCTCCGAAATCTGGCCGGTTGCGCTCGATAGGCCATTACCGATGCTACCGATCCCGCTCCTGCCCCCCGACCCGGATATCGTTGTGGATCTTCAGGCAGTGCTGCACACGATTTATGCACGCGCGCGGTATGCGCGACGGATCGCATATCGCGAAGCCCCACCCGAACCGGATCTCGGCACGGCCGACGCGACGTGGCTCGATGCGCAGCTGCGCGCGCGGGGGTTGCGGGCATAAGCATCGATACTCGGTTGGTGTGCGTGCCCGACACGAGCGGCGGCACAGACGCACGTGACCGATGACGCTGCGACGGCTACCGGTCACCCGGTCACGCCTTCACTCCGGCAACAACCGCGTCAGCATGCCTGCTAGCTGGTGCAACACATCGCGCTGGCTGTATCGGTCGACATAATGCCTGGCCGCTTCCGCCGGGCCGGGGTCGTGGCCAAGCTCTTCGCGCAGATACCAGCGATGCTCCATGATCCAGCGATACAGGTCGGCTTCCGTGCGGCCGGGGAAGTGGCGCAGCAGCTGTTGTGTCCGGATCACGTCGGCCACAGGGACGTAGACGGTATCATACCAGTGCGCCACGGCATCGTCGCGCGGTATTTGTTCGCCCTGCGGCAGCTTCTGTTCCAAACCCATGTAGTAGCGGTGCGCGTTGATATGCCGCACCAGATCGAGATAGCCACCCGCTTCGCTAAATTCAATCCGCTCGTTGGGGCGCAGCCGATGCAACTCGGTCCACTCCAGAAAATCGCTATACTCCTCTTTGAGCATCAAATCGCGCACCGAGAGATCGGGTTCGAGCGGTACATCCACCAGCAATTCGGTCACGTCGGCGTCGATATCGATTTGCCCGCGCTGTCGGGCAACGGAGACACGATGGTTGCCATCGCGCACAAAATAGACATCGCTGATCTTGTAGAGCTCGATCGCGGGCAGCGGCGTGTCGAGCTCCATCGCGCGCTGCAGACTTGACCAGCGCTGTTTTAAACCTTCTTTACGCGGCAAAAAACGCCGGTCAAAATCGTCGTAGCGCCCTTCGCTGCCGACGATATGCGCGATCGGCACCGTCATTAGCCCGCGCGCGTGCTGACCACGGACGTTGAGCCGCGCGCGCACCTCTTCGAACGAAATCAGATTCGACGACTCACGGCGCAAGAGATCAAGGATTCCGGATACCAGCGCCTGACGGTGCGCATCGCGGAACGCCAGCCGCGCCTGTTGCAACGGAATATCTTCGAACATCAGCGCTCCCCTGCCGTGTAGTTGAGTAATCGATAGCCGACGGTATTCAGAATTGTGGTCGCACCGCTCTGGGTCTCGATGCCACGATTGTAGCCATAGGTGTGGTGAATATGACCGTGGATCAGGTAGCGCGGCTGGAAGCGCTGCAACACGGTATGAAACGCACGAAAACCGTGGTGCGGCCGGTCATGACCATCGTGAATGCCACGCGGCGGCGCGTGCGTCAGAAAGATATCGACATACCGACCGTGACGCAGCCTGTTGAAAAAGAGCCGCGGCGCGAGCGCGAGCAGCCGCAGCATTTGCTCGGTTTCGGTGTACTGTGCGCCCGAATCACGATTGTAGCGCAGGCAGCCGCCCAGACCAGCGATCAGGATCCCCGCGTGCGCGTGTGACCGCCGATCAACCGAGATACAGCCACGCGGTGC
>JAYUYF010000701.1:0-2786 GCA_043752605.1 Roseiflexaceae bacterium | reverse complement strand
CGGCTGCGTCATCGACGTAGACTGGCGCGGTGGGCGCAGCGGTTACATTGTCGATCTCTGGGCCGACGGCGCGCACGCTCCGGCCAGCGACGCGCGTGCCGTACAGCCGGATCGTGAGCACCTCGCCACTTGCGTCGGCCTCCATCAGCAGCCAGTGCGCGCTATCGTTGACAAACTTGAGATCGAGCACGCCGGTGTAGATCGTGGCGTCCATACCGGGTGCCGCAGCTGTGGGAAAGCTATACTCGTCGTACCAGCGAATGTAAAATGGATGCGCGTGACGCTCGGTGATCGGCATGCCGCTCCAGAATGCGGTGCGGAAGACCGTCGTCGAGACCTGGCAGACACCGCCGCCCCACTCAAGCTGGGTGCGATTGCCGATCACGGCGTACCCCTGTACAAAGCCGTTACTCTCATCGACGGCACCGAGCTGGGTATTGAAGGAGAACTCGGCTCCGGGTGCGATCAGGACGCCGTTCATGCGTGTGGCACCCGCCTCGATGTTGGTGACCCGGTAGGGTGCTGAGCCGCGATAGCTTGATTTGCCCTCAGAGACCAACTCGACGATCCCAAGCGATGGCAAACTCGCGGCGGTGACCTGTGGCACGATGCGCTCGACGGGCAACGCGACATCGCGCGCGCCGCTGCGGATCGCCTCGGCGATCTGTGCGGTGGCCTCGGCCTGCTTGAGCCGTACACCCTCGCGACCCTCGGCGATGATCGTCGCGCGGCCATCACGAAATGCGACGCGCGGCTCGGCGCTTGGTGAATCGACCGTCTGGGCAAGTTGCTCGGTGGCGCGTGCGAGCCGCTCAAGATCAGGTTCGACAACCAGCGTCCCATCGCGGCGGGTGAAATTCAGCATCTCGGCGACGCGCGCCGCCTCCCACGTCCAGTTGCGTGTATCGTGGCGCAGTGTCAGCGGCCCGGCCAGCATCGTGCGTGCGGCGGCGGCGGCCTGAACTGCCGTCGCATCATCGATCGCGGGTGATAGTGCGCGGCTGCGCAGCGCGACCGTCTGCGGTGTGAGGCTTGTCAGCGCGCGGAGGATATCAATGGTTGTTTCATCGATCAGGAGCTGGGTACCGGTCTGCGCGGCACCAACCGCGACGCGATCCGCGACAACACCCAGCGCGGCATCACGCGGCGCAACATCAATGCTGATTGCGAGCGTGAGCAGGTAGGTTTGCAGCGTGGGGCCATCGACGGTCAGCGTCGGTGCGAGGTCGATGCCACCACGCCCGAGCATGCTGAGATCATCGATCCGCTGGAACAGACCACCACGCCGACCAAACATCAGCGCACTATCTGCAGCGGCGTCCAGATCGAGGCGTACACCAAGATCAGTGAGCGTCGGCGTCCAGAGTTGCTCGCGGTACACGAGCGTTACAGGCGTCCGCATGAAATCATTGTAGCGGGCGCGCAGACTGGCGCGGATCGCCGCGCGGTCGAGCGCATCGACGGACGCGCCGTGGAGCGTCACCCGCGGCAGCGGCTGCTCAGCAGCGACGACGCTCGGCACAAATGGCAGCGCGAGCCCCGCGGCGACGCCGAGGACAATCGTGATCAGGATCGCGAGCGCGCGGACACCACGGCGCGGCGGGCGCTTCTGCGTGCGCGGCCGTTCAGGATCAGGTGTATTCTCGGGCGGTGGGTCATCATAGCTGCTGCGCTTTGTGCGGCGGCGCTGGATCGGCCCGTAACGCTGGTAGTACTTTTCAGACATATGCAGTTGCTGGTAGTGCGGCGATTTTTGGTATTGTAGCACGCGCAGACACTTCTGTGTGGTCAAAACCCCATGCCGCGCTCGCGCATCGAGACAAATCGTCCCTGACCGATCACCAGATGGTCGAGCACGTCGATATCGAGCAATTTGCCAGCGGTGACAATCTCGCGGGTGACGAGTACATCTTCGGGAGAGGGTGTCGGGTCACCTGATGGGTGATTGTGCACGATGATCACTGCTGCGCTGTTCAGCCGGATCGCTTCTTTGAAGACCTCGCCGATTCGCACGAGCGAGCTATTCAGACTGCCGACGTAAATCGTCTGTACCTTCTGGACGCGGTTCTTGGTATCAAGACAGATCACGCGCAGATGTTCCTGGTCGAGATGCGCCATCTCGGCGAGCATGAGTTGTGCCGCATCGGACGGGCTGCGGATCTGGAGCCGGTCATCCTGGCTGCTGAGCAGCATGCGGCGACCGATCTCGAGCGCGGCTTTCAGTTGCGCAGTCTTGGCCTCACCCATGCCACGCCGCGCGCAGATCTCTTCAAAACTGGTGCGCTGTAACCCGGCCCAGCCGCCACATTCGATCAAAAGCTGCTGCGCGAGTTCGAGCACGTTTGCCCCTTCAACACCGACACGCAGCAATATTGCCAGCAACTCGGCATCGGTCAGCGCGGCGGCACCCTGGTTGCGTAGCCGTTCGCGCGGTTTCTCGTGTGGCGGGAGTTCGCGAATCCGAAAGCGGACTGGAAGCGTTTGCATAGATGATCTCACTGCTACGGCGGGCAACATTCGCACGCGTTGTCGCACGAGAAACCGCACCAGCAGGCAGAAAGTGACGGGACAAGAGCGACGATTTGCTGGTACAAATGTCCTACTGCCGATCGTGAGAGTCGGAAATCCATGCGCGGTTACCCTTGACGCCACGCCATGCCGCCCCGTATAATGGTTTACAGCGTGGAGGAGGCGCGAGTCGTGGACGAAGACGCTTTTCACCGGCTGGTCGTTGAGACACTCGATTCGTTGCCCGCCGAAGTCCAACGGCAACTCGATCTTGTCGC
>JAYUYF010000700.1:0-2788 GCA_043752605.1 Roseiflexaceae bacterium | reverse complement strand
AATACCGGGATGCGCGAGTGCCCACCGCTGATGATCGCCCCCAGCACTTCGTCGAGTGATGAGCGCTCATCGAGGCCAACGACATCGACACGCGGCACCATGATCTCGCGTACGGCGGTATCATCGAAGGTAAAAATACCCTCGATCATCTCGCGCTCGGTCTTTTCGATCAGCCCTTCTTCCTCACCAACATTGACCAGCATGCGCAGTTCTTCTTCGGTCACCAGTGGGCCGGCGGGCAGATCGCGGATGCCAAACAGACCCAGGATCGGCACCAGCAGCGCGTTGATCAAGCGCGCGAATGGCCAGATCAGTGCGACAACGATCGCAGCCGGGCCAACGAGCACGCGTGCGGCAGCCTCGCCGTTCTGAAGCACCAATGATTTTGGGAGCGCCATACCAAACAAAATGATTACCAGCAGCAAGGTCATCAGCGCCGCAACACGGATCGTGATCGGCTGCCCAACAGTCATGATTACTGTGATGACCGTCGCCGTGATCAGACAGATCGCGTTGAGGATCAATACGGCGCTGCGGAAGCGGTACGGCTCTTCGAAAATTCGCTCGACGATCCGGCGCTGCCCCATGCCGCTATCCAGCAGCGAATTAAGCCGACGACGGCTGATCGAGTCGGCGGCAGCGTCGATCGCAGATGACAGGCCGAGCAGAATCAGTGTTCCCAGCAGACCACCGATTTGCAGGAGCAGATCGATCATGAGCGCTGCTCCGCGTACCTGGTATGGTGTGCGTCACTCACGAGAAGAGTGCGCTGAGCGAGAGATCTTTGTGAATACGCATGATCGCCTCGGCAAATAATGGGGCAACGCTGATGACCCGAATGCGTGCGGCAGCACAACCATCGGGCATCGGGATGGTATTGGTGACGATCGTCTCGTGGAGCGCCGAGCCGCGAATGATATCGAGCGCATCACCGGCAAAAATGCCGTGCGTAGCGCATGCATAGACATCGATCGCACCGCGGGCCCGTAGCGCGCGCGCCGCCTCTGCGAGCGTTCCACCCGTTGAGATCATGTCATCGACAATCACCGCCGTCTTCCCGTCTACTTCGCCGACCATCTCGATCATCTCGGCCACATCGGGCTGCGGGCGCTGCTTGGCGATGATCGCCAGCCCGGCCCCGATCCGCTCACGGAACCCATTAGCACGACCCACGCCACCAGCATCGGGCGAGACCACCACGGTATCGGGCAAATTGAGGCTGCGCAGATGCTCGGCGAGTAGTGGCCCGGCCTGCAAGTGATCGACCGGGATATCGAAGAAGCCCTCGATCGCCGGCGCGTGCAGATCCATCGTCAGCATGCGATGCGCGCCGGCGGTGCGGATCAGATTGGCCACCAGCTTGGCCGAAATCGGCTCGCGCCCGGTAGTCTTCTTCTCTTGCTTTGCATAACCATAGTAGGGCACGACGGCCGTGATACGCGCGGCTGAGGCGCGTTTGAGTGCATCGACGAGCAGCAACAGCTCCATCAGGTGCTCATTGACGGGCGTCGATGTTGGTTGGATGACAAACACATCGCTGCCGCGCACATTTTCTTCGATCTTGATGCGCGTCTCACCATTTTTAAAACTGCCGACGATCGCACGGCCAAGATTAATATTCAGATTGTCGGCGATCTCCTGCGCCAGCGCGCGATTGGAGTTGCCGGTAAAGATCTGCAAACGCCCTTCCATATGGCTACTTTCTCCTTCGCTCGTGCGCCCGAACGGACGCGGATGCCTCAGAGCCAGACGCGGCGGTGGATGCGGGGGCGGACGCAGCATGCTGCGTCCCGACGCGATCGCCTGGCGCCACCGTGTCCGCCTCAATCAAAACATGGCGCACGACGGCATCATCGCCAATTTCGGTATCGATCAATGTGGTGTGTGGCCCGATCACACACCGCGCGCCGATCCGGGTCGAACCGCGCAACACGCAGCCGGGCTCGATGCGCGTATCCTGGCCGATCGTCACGCCGACATCGAGGTAGGTGTTCTGCGGATCGACGACCGTGACCCCGCTGCGCATGAGATCTTCGAGCAGCCAGCCGCGTAATACGGCATCGAGCTGTGCGAGCTGCACGCGGTCATTCGCACCCCAGGCCTCGCGTTCATCGGCGGCCTCGATCGCCAGCGCCGCGCCCGCGCCAAACTCGGCCACCGCCATCGCCACCAGGTCGGTCAGATAATACTCGCCTTTGTGCGCGTTGGGTGTGAGGCGCGCCAGCGCAGGCCAGAGCCACTCGGCTTTGAAGGCCATAATGCCGCTATTGCACTCGCGGATCGCGCGTTGCTCGGGGGTGGCGCTGCGCTCTTCGATCAGCTCGATCACGCGGCCACGGCCATCGCGCGCCACACGACCGTAGCCGGTGGGATGTGCAGGCCGAAAACTGAGCAGTGCCAGCACGGCATCGGCGCTGCGGCGTGCCTCGATCAGCCCGCGCACGGTGGCGGCGCGCACCAGCGGCGTATCGCCGTACAGCACCAGCACCTCGTCGCACGTATCGGCGAGCGCGGCCTGCGCCTGGCGCACGGCGTGGCCAGTGCCGAGGCGTTCGGTCTGCATCACATACTGGTATGGCTGCGCCGGGCGTGGGCCGCTGCCAAAGTGCGCGGCAATGCGATCGATCGTGTCGGGGGCCAGCACCACCGCAGTGACGGCGGCGGCGAGCGCATCCGCAACCGCGAGCACGTGGCCGAGCAGCGAGCGCCCACACAGCTCGTGGAGCACCTTTGGGGTGGCAGAGCGCATGCGTGTGCCTTCGCCCGCCGCCAGTACAATAATCCCTGT
>JAYUYF010000699.1:0-2788 GCA_043752605.1 Roseiflexaceae bacterium | reverse complement strand
GCAGCGGTGCCCAGGCCGCATCGCGCAGGCCAAGTGCGTGCAGTCGTTCGTTGAGCTTCGCCGCACGTACCACCGCCGTATCGCCCGCCACAATCGCGCAGTGCGCGCGCAGCCACTCACCCCAGGCGGCATAGGGTGTCGATGCGGTATACGAGTAACATGGAGCCACGATCACCGCCGCTCCTGCCACGCGCGCCGCCGCCGCGAGATCCTCGGCCAGACGGCTCTTGCCGACACCCGCCTCGCCCACCAGCCGCAGCGTGCCGCCCACACCGGCGATCGTGGCCGCCAGCCGCTCGGCGAGCGAGGTGGTCGCGGCAGCGCGGCCGATCAGCGGCGGCGCGACGATCACGGTGCGTTCGGTGCGCTCACCGCGCAGCGCATACAATTGCAGTGGTACCGCGATCCCGCGTAGCGCCATCGGGCCGCGCGGCTCGCAGATCATACGCGCGCTGAGCGCCGGGATCGCCGCCGCCCCCAGCCAGATCTCGCCCCACGCGGCGCGCGCCATCACCCGCGCGGCCACGTTTACCGCATCGCCCATCACGGTATACTCTTTGCGGGTGGTGCTGCCCACATTCCCGGCGAAGACGACGCCGAGGTTGATGCCGATCCGCAGCCGCATGCCCGCCGCACTAAGATCGGCAGCACTGGCCAGCAACGCCAGCGCCGCGCGTGCCGCCCGCTCGGCATGATCCTCGTAGGCGGTCGGCGCGCCAAAGATCGCCAGCAACTTCAGCCCTTCATCGGCCACATCGAGCTTGTTGATCAGCCCGCCAAAGCGCGCGATGGCGATCTCGATCGCGGTCACCACCTGTTGCAGCAGCGCCACCGCCGTATCATCCGCGCGGGTCGCGAGCGCCTCGACACCGGCGATCTGCGCGAAGAGCACCGTCACCGGCCGCAGATCGGCTTCGAGCTGTGGACTGGCCGGGTCGAGCGCGATCTGTGCCAGTAGTGGCGCGCTGACAAACGGGCTGAGCGCGCGGATATCGTGCGCGATATCTGCGGTGGGCGGCGGCGCGCTTGCTCGTAGCGGTACGATCGGTTCGCCCACCAGTGTGCTCAGGCGCATAAATCCGTTTTCGAGCAAAACACCCGCTGCCCGCACGCCCAGCGCCACTACGAGCTGGGGGCCGATCACGACTTCTTCCGGGCCCGCGCGGCCCTCGGCGGCGGCCACCCGCCCGACGGTATCGCCCAGCACACAGTAGTGCAGCGCGTGCGCTGGCCCGGCCGCCGCAAAGGCGACGACACCGCGCTCGACGCCGATATGCAGGTGCATCGGGAAACTCCCCAGACCAGCCACCGCGCGCTCGTAGCCGTGGAGCGCGGTCTGCAGCGCCAGCGCGGCGTGCGCCGCCGTGGCCGGGTGGTCGGCATCGTCGAAGGCGACCAGCAACGCATCGCCACCAAAGGTCAGCAGATCGCCGCCGTGCGCTTCGATAATATCGATCATGAGCGCAAAGATATCGTTTAAGAAGCCGGTGACGAGTTCGATGCCCTCGCGGCCGCGCGCACTGAGCCGTTCGGCGAGCGCGGTGCTGCCGCTCAGATCGGCAAACAGCAGCGAGACATCGGCGCGCCGCAGCCAGGGTGCAACCAGCTGGTCGTCGAGCGTCGGCCGAATGATGGCGCGCGGCAGGTAGGTCAGCAGCGCAGCGCGAATCGCCGCAGCGTGCGGTGTGTCTGGCAGCTGTTCCAGGTTTGCACCAGGTTCCGGCATCGTGCTCCTGTGCGTGTTCGCGCTGTACACGGTATTATAGCATCGGCACTCCCGATCACGGTGTGCTATACTCGCGCAGATGCCACCCGCGCCCACCACATCACAATCTCCCGTCCCACGTCTGCGGCTCGCGATTATCGCAATCGCGCTTCTGGCGCTGGCGCTGCGGTTGTGGGGCATCAGCGGCGGCCTGCCGTGGGTCGATCACCCCGATGAACCGAACCCGGTCGGCTATGCGATCGCGATGCTCCAGACCGGCGATCGCAACCCGCACGCATTCCAGAAGCCGACGCTGTACGTCTACCTGCTCACCGCCGTGCTGGCGCTGCACGAGCAGGTTGCCACACCCGCGCTGGCGGTACCCACGATTACGATCCACCGCTTTACCACCGTGCCAGCGCTGTACATCTGGGGCCGCGTGCTCACGGCAACCCTGGGCGCGCTCAGCGTGATCGCGGCTGCCTGGGCCGCGCGGCGCACCCTGCCGGAGCTGCCGGGTGTAGCGATCTGGGCGGCGCTGATCATCGCGACCTCGCGCTTCCACATGCAGCATTCGCAGTATGTCACCACCGATGTGCTCAGCGCCCTGCTGGTGCTGCTGGCATTTGGCGCGGCGCTGGGTATCGTGCAGCACGGCCGCCCACGCGATTACCTGCTCGCCGGGCTGCTCGCCGGGCTGGCGGCCTCCACCAAGTACAACGCCGGTGTTGCGGCGCTGCTGGTGCCCGCCGCCCATCTGGCGCGCGGCGGCTGGCGCGCGGTGTTGCACCCGTGGCCGCTGCTGGCCGCTGGCATGGCCGCGCTGCTCGGCTTTGTGGCGGGCACACCCTACGCGCTGCTCAGTTTTGGCGAGTTTCGCGCCGGGCTGCTCGGGCAGGTCGAAGCGTACAACGACGGTGTCCAGGGCGATCTCAGCGGCCGCTGGCCGCTGGCGGGGTACGCGCAGTTTCTGTGGGAGACCGGGCTAACGCCGCCGCTGCTGCTGGCCACGCTCGCCGGGCTGGTGCTGCTGGCGCGGCGCGCGCCGCGCACGCTGGCGGTCTGGCTCGCGTTTGTGCTCCC
>JAYUYF010000698.1:0-2789 GCA_043752605.1 Roseiflexaceae bacterium | reverse complement strand
CAAGTGGTGATGCTGCAGCACCGACGGCCATGGCCGGTGACACGGCGGCTCCGACGACGGCCGCGGGCGATACCGCTGCACCAACCACCGCGGCTGGGATGAGTGGCGATATGGCTGTATCGCAGCAGATTACGGCTGATGGTGTTTCGATGATGGTGCCAGAAGGCTGGCAGCAGGTCAGTGGCGAGAACACCTGGTCGCCGGACGGTAGCGCACTGCCACAAATCGGTGTCAGCAGTGCGCCTCTGAACGACGACTGGCGGCCGTCGAGCTTCCTGCCTGAAGGGGGCATGACCAAATCAACCGAACTAGTGCTGGTGGGCGGCGGTCAGGTCAATATGTACACGGTACAAAATGCCGATGGCACGGCCGAGATCCACGCAATCGCGCACAGCGGTGAGATGGCATACGATTATTATGCACGTGCCGCATCGTTGGAAGAAGTCCGCGCACTGCGACCAATGCTCGAGCAGGTGATCGAGTCGGCTACATACGACGGGATGTAAGAAGCCCCACCCGGTAGCAATGCAAAAATCCCCGGAGCGACGCACAATTGTGCATCGCTCCGGGGATAGTATTATTCCGGTAGCAACATTGCTGTATCAGTGAGATCGCGCACAAATGCGGCGATCAGTTTTGCTGCCTGCTCAACATCGCTGAGTTGGATCATTTCATTGGGTGAATGCATGTAGCGGTTGGCGATCGAGACCACGCCACAGGCGACACCATTGCGCACCAGCGCGATCGCGTCGGCATCGGTACCGGTGGCGCGCGGGTTGACCTGCACCGCATATGGGATTGATTCGCGCTCGGCGGCCGCCACCAGCATCTCGAATACCACCGGGCTATTGGCCGAGCCACGGCTCAACACTGGCCCACCGCCAAGACGCACATCGCCGAGCCGCCGTTTGTCCGAATTTGGGCTGTCGGTTGCAAACGTCACATCGACGATAATCGCGGCATCGGGGGCGAATTGAAACGCGCTGGTATAGGCTCCCGCGAAGGTGATTTCTTCCTGGCTGGTTGCCACCGCAGCGACGGTCGCCGCCGGGCGATCCGCCGCCAGCAGCCGTAGTGCTTCGAGCACGGTAAACGCGCCGATCCGGTTATCGATACTCCGCGATGCCAGCCGCCCGCCCGGCAGATCAATAATTGGGGCATCGATCACGCCCACGGTGCCAACCCGCACCTGCTCGGCGGCCTCAGCCTGGTTTTGCGCCCCAATATCGATCCAGAGATCCTCGATTTTACTGGCCTGCGTGCGCTCTTCGGGCTTGAGCAGATGGATCGGCTGTTTGCCGATCACACCAATAATTTCGCCTTTGCGCCCAAGCAGCCGAATACGCTGGCCGACCAGCACCTGCACATCCCAGCCACCGATCCCGCTGAAGAACAAAAAGCCGTGTTCATCGATATGGCTCACCATAATGCCGATTTCATCGATGTGGCCGGCCAGCAGGATGCGCGGCCCGCTGCCTTCGAGCACCGCAAGTGAACTCCCGCGCACATCGACTTCAACCCGGTCTGCGAATGCAGCAGCGGCATTGCGCCACACGCGCCCGGCGGCGGCTTCATCGCCCGAGGGGCCAGGAACCTGGAGTAATTGCCGAAGCACATCCACCTGCATCATAAACCCTTTTCGCTCAACGTGTTTGTGCGAGTGTACCGCATCTTGCTGGCAGTTGGCGCAGCCCCCTGCGGCTCACCGGCGGTGGATTACCGTTCACCAGGTTCGGCAGCCTGATCCTGCACCAGGTTCGCCTGTTGAAATTTGAGCATCCGCGCCTGCCATTCCTGTTCGACCTGGATCTGGCGCTCGGTACGCGGGCCGCGGGTGGCGGTAGCGATCGCATCGAGCGCAAATTTTGGTGTCCGATCGGCATACAACAGGCCGTTTGACTCCTGATAGGTATCAGCAAACTGGGTGTAACAAAAACCAGCAAACAGTTTGCGTGCGCGCACAACCGCGAGCAAGTCCTCGTACTGGTGCTGAAACGCAGTGACATCGGCGCTACGCGTGTAGCCCCAGGTCTGGCCCGGATCCTCCGAGAAGGCGATGCCGCCAAACTCGGTGAGCATAATCGGCTGACCGGCGTGCGTGTAGCCTTCAAGTGTGAGCAACCGTCCGGCAGGTCGCTCGCGGGCAAACAGCCGCACGACCATCTCGTCAGACGCATAACGTTGTGCGAGGCGCTCGGGGTCATCGTCATAATCATGGATCCCGATGATGTCGGTCGCGATGCTCTCCCAGCCATCGTTGCCAATCACCGGGCGTGTCGGGTCGAGCGTTTTGGTCAGATGATAGAGCGCCTGCACGTAATGCCGCTGTTCCGGGTTATCCGGCAGATCGGGTACGCCCCACGATTCGTTGAACGGCACCCAGGCGATGATACACGGGTGGCTGTAATCGCGTTCGATCGCCGCCTTCCACTCGGTTTCGAGGCGCTCGATGGCGCGCGGCGCAAACCGATATGCACTTGGCATCTCTTCCCAGACCAGCAAGCCTAACATATCGGCGTGATACAGATAGCGAGGATCCTCGATCTTCTGGTGCTTGCGCACCCCGTTGAAGCCCATGGCTTTGGCGAGTTCGACATCACGCCGCAAAGCCGCATCATCGGGCGCGGTCAGGCCACTTTCGGGCCAGTAGCCCTGATCAAGCACCAGCCGTAGCGGATATGGCCGCCCGTTGAGCAGGAATCGATCATCCTGGATGGAAACCTGGCGCAGGGCGGTGTAGCTCGAAACCGTATCGAGCAACTCGCCGCGGCGGCCCCAGAGTTGTAACT
>JAYUYF010000697.1:0-28842 GCA_043752605.1 Roseiflexaceae bacterium | reverse complement strand
CGATCAGTTTCGCCCGGTGATGGCTGGCCGTGTCCAGACATGCCGCCACGAGATGCGCCTGCTGACACGCGATGGCACGTACCGGTGTGTCGAAGTTTTCGCACGGCTCGCGCGAGGTGACAACGGCGAGCCGATTGGCGCAGTTGGTACGATGAACGATATCACCGCCCGGCGGCAGGCCGAGCTCGAACTTGCGCGCAGCGAGACGCTGCGGCGCAGCGTCCTCTCGAGCGCCCCGATCGTGTTGTTTGCTGCCGATGAGCACGGCACGACTAGCCTGATCGAGGGCGCGCTGCCCGCCATGATAGAACACGGAAACAGCGATGTTGACCTGCTGACAACGCTTTTCCCCTCGGTGCAGAGTGACATCGCGCGCGCGTTGACCGGCGAGGAGTTTGCTGTCGAGCGCCCAGCGTCCAATCGGGTCTTTTCGATCACCTACACGCCACTGTATAATGACCGCAGCGCAATCATCGGCGCGGTTGGGGTGGCTGTCGACATTACCACACGCGTCGAGGCGGCGACCCGCATCCAGCGCCAGTTGCGTGATACCTTGCTGCTCAACCGGGTGATTGCTGCCGGCATCGGATCGCTCGATTCACAATTTGTCCTCAGCCGGATGTGCGCCGAGATCGCCGAGGCGCTCGCCATCCCGCAGGCAGCCTTTGCCCTGCTCGATGATTCGTGTACGGTGCTTGAAGTCGTGGCCGAGTATTGTGAGACCGGTCGTACGTCGGCGCTCGGCTTTCGGATCCCGCTCGAAGGCAATGTGGCGACCCAGCAAGTGCTCGCGACGCGCGAACCGGTGTTTGTTGCCGATACACAGACCGAACCTGGCAGTGAAATGCTCAAGGAGATCGAGCGAACCCGTGGCACCGTCTCGCTACTGATCGTACCGCTGGTGATCGGCGAGCGGGTCATCGGTACGCTTGGGCTGGACTCGTTGACACAGCGGGTCTTCAGCGATGATGAGATTGCGCTGGCACGCAACGTCGCGTCAATCGCGATCCAGGCCGTCGAGAAGGCTCGGCTCTATGAAGCAATGCAAAATGAACTGAGCGAGCGTCGCCGCGCAGAAGCCGCACTGCTCGATGCCAATACCCGCAATCAGGCACTGCTCGCGGCAATTCCCGATAGTATGTTCAATATACGCCGCGATGGGATAATCCTCGACGTGAAAGTGGCCCATGATACGCGATTTTCGTTCCCGGCTGAATACGTCATTGGTCAATCGCTCGACACCATTCGCGGGCTCTCGCGCGATATTGCCGACAAGACGGTGCATCTGCTCGATCGCGCCTTCACCAGCCGGACGATCCAGCAGAGCGAATTTGAGATCCGTGTGGAGCAAATCAGCGGCGATTTTGAAGTGCGCGTGGTACCATTTGCCGCCGATGAAGCGCTCTTGATCGTACGCGATATCACCGAGCGCAAGATGGTCGATCGGATGAAAAACGAATTTATCGCGACGGTCAGTCACGAATTGCGCACGCCACTCACATCGATCCGCGGCGCGTTGGGCTTGATCGTCGGTGGTGTTGCGGGCGATATCCCGCCGCAGGCGCGCTCGATGATCGATATCGCGCTCAAAAACAGCGAGCGGCTGGTACGGTTGATCAACGATATTCTCGATGTGGAGAAGATCGAATCGGGTAAGCTATTCTTCAATGTAAAAGCGCAATCGCTGCGCGATGTCGTGCGTCAGACGATCGAAGCAAATCGCGGGTTTGCCCAACAGTACAGCGTTCAGCTTGTGCTCGCGCCCGATGCTGATGACAATCTCGTACTGATTGATGCCGATCGGCTGACACAGGTCATTACCAATCTTATCTCCAACGCCGTCCGGTTCTCACCGCCAGGTGGCGAAGTCAGGCTGACAATCACCACCAGCACAACGCGCATGCGTGTGGCGATTATTGATAATGGACCCGGCATCCCCGACGAATTTCGCAGCCGCATCTTTCAAAAGTTTGCCCAGGCCGATTCGTCGAATACGCGCAAGCAGGGTGGTACCGGGCTCGGGTTGAGCATTGCGCGCGCGATCGTCGAGAAGCTCAATGGCGAGCTCGGTTTTACCAGCACGATTGATGTCGGCGCGACATTTTTCTTCGATCTGCCAATCTGGCGGCAGCCACACCTCGCAGCTGATCTGCCGCGCCGCACACCACGCCTGCTGATCTGCGAAGATGACCCGGATATCTCGGCCTTGCTCACATTGCTGCTGCGCCAGAGCGGCTTTGTCGTCGATATCGCGCCCGATGCCAGCAGCGCGCGGCAGATGCTCGACGCGCATCAGTATGCGGCGATGACGCTCGATCTGGCGTTGCCGGGGGAAAGTGGTATCTCGTTGCTACGCACGCTGCGCACCAATCCTGCTACGGCAGCGCTCCCGGTCATTGTCGTCTCGGCAAACGCCGAAATCGAACGCGCTGAGCTTGCCGGCGAGACGTTTGGGCCGATTGACTGGCTGTCGAAGCCGATCGACCATAGCTTGCTGATCGAGACCATCCAACGCAACACCACCGTACCCGTGTATCAGCGGCCACGGATCTTGCACGTTGAAGACGACGCCGACGTCGCGCGCGTGATTGCGGCGATCGTCGAGCCAATCGCTGATATTACGCATACCACTGCACTCGCAGACGCGCGCCAGTTGCTGATACACCACACGTTTGATCTCGTCATCATCGACCAGTCGCTCCCCGATGGCGATGGGCTGACGCTGCTCCCCGTGCTCGATCTGCCGCCCGGTTCGCCGGTGCCGGTGTTGCTGTTCTCTGTGAGTGAAATCAGTAATCCCACAACCGACAGACCGACGCGCACGTTGATCAAATCGCGCACGTCAAATGCGGAGATCCTGCAGGAGATCACCAAACTCATCGCCATCGGTCGTCACGCGGCAGGCACCGTTCATTAGCCCATCGTCATCATTCGTGTGGTGGGCAACTCGAGTATAATACATGCGTGGAAATGAGGGCGATCTATGGCGCTGGTACTAAAACGGATCCTGTTTGTAGAAGATGACATCGACATTCAGGCCGTCGCTCGTATGGCCCTCGAGGCACTTGGCGGTTTTGATGTATGCGTCTGCAACGATGGTATCGAAGCGCTCGCGGTTGCGCCCACGTACCATGCCGACCTTATTCTGCTCGATGTGATGATGCCTGGGATGGATGGCCCGGATACGTTGCGCAACTTGCGCGGCCTGCCCGAGACCGCCACGACACCCGTGATCTTCATGACCGCACGAGTCCAGCCCGGCGAGGTGTCTCAGTATCAGGCGCTCGGCGCGATTGATGTCATCGCAAAACCGTTCGACCCCATGCTGCTGTCGTTGACGATCACCGAGATCTGGACAAAATATCATGAGCGGCCTGGTTCCTGAAAATCGCTTCGAGACTGCGCTCCGCGCGTTACGCACCGGGTACCTTGAACGGTTACCCGAAAAACTCGCTGAGATTGTGCTGTTGCGGCAGCGCATAGCCGCAGATCCCGGCGACGATCTGCTCCAAATGTTTCAGCGCGCCACGCACACACTTGCCGGCTCGGGCGCAACCTATGGCTTTGCTGAAATTAGTGTCACCTCGCGCCGCATCGAACACTTGATCATGGCGCTGCTCAGCACCGATACCGATGAACCATTGCCACTCGCCGATATCGATACCGCAATCGCCGCCCTGCGCACCGCCATTGAGAAGATACACCACGGTGATGTCGGCGTCGCGATCATCCCAGTGCAATCGGGCGATACACCGCGCGATCTGCATGTGGCGGCCGGAACGACGACGGTCGCGCTCTCTGCTAGCCTGGATGATCCGCCGACGGCGCTCGTGCGCCCCGTGATGCTGATCGACCCATCGCTCAATGGCGATGACCTGGCGATGCAATTGAGCTATTTTGGCTACCAGATCTACCGCGCTGATCCGGCACACGCGATCGGGGATCAGATTCGGGCGCACACGCCGGCGGCGATTATCAGCGTCATCAGTGCAGCAACCAGTAGCGATGTGACGGTGGCACTTACCGCCAACCGTACGGCGGGCGGTGGTCTGATTCCGCTGGTGTTTATCTCGGATGACGATACGCTCACCGTGCGGCTCAACGCGGTACGCGCGGGTGGCGATGCCTATTTTGTTCGTCCACTCGATGCAGGTCAAGTCGTCGATACGCTCGACGAATTAACCGGGCAGCGCGCGGTGATGCCGTTTCGTGTCTTGATCGTCGAGGATGACCCGCTCGTGTCATCGCTGTACACGGCGATTCTTGAAAATGCCGGTATGCACGCGCACGTCGTCAACGACCCGCTCCAGGTGATGGGGCCGCTCGATGATTTCCAGCCCGATCTTGCGCTCGTCGATCTGAATATGCCGGGCTGCACCGGTATCGAGCTCGCATCGGTAATTCGCCAGCATACCCGCTATCTGAGTATGCCAATTGTGTTTCTCTCCGGCGAAACCGACCGCGAGCTGCAACTTGCGGCGATGCTGCGTGGCGGCGATGACTTTCTCGAGAAGAAGCACGATCCCCATCACGTTATCGCCTCCGTCCGGAGTCGCGCCGAGCGCGCCCGCGATCTGCGCGCGCAGATGGTGCGCGATGGCCTGACCGGTCTGCTCAATCATACGGCGATCGAAAACAATCTCGAGCGCGAACTGATTCGCTCACAACGGACTGGCTCGCCACTCACGATGGCGCTGCTCGACATTGACCACTTCAAAAAGGTTAATGATAGCCACGGTCATCCGATGGGAGATCGGGTGCTCAAGAGTCTCGCGCGGTTGCTGCAGCAGCGATTACGTCGCTCGGATATTATTGGCCGCTATGGTGGCGAAGAATTCGCGATTATTCTGCCCGATACCGATGCCAATACGGCCTACAACGTGCTCGATGATGTCCGCATGATGTTCTCGCAGGTGCGCCACCAGAGCGAGGATAGCGCGTTCACGGTGACGCTCAGTGGTGGGCTCGCAAGTTCATATACTCACCACGACGCGGCAACGATTACCTCGGCCGCTGATGTCGCACTTTACATGGCCAAACGCACCGGGCGACATCGGTTGGTGCTGGCCGGCATCAACGATGTCGCGATCACCAATTTGCCGCCCCCCCCCCCACCAATACCTGTCATAAGCGATGAACCCGTCGCGCCGCGTATGATCGTGCGCGGTAATCAGGCGTCGGGCGTCGCGCATGTGCTCGTCGTCGATGATGACAACGATATCTCCAGCCTGCTGGCCAACTGGTTACTCGCCGCTGGGTGCCGCGTCGATGTGGTGTCGAGTGGCGAAGAAGTGGTCAATCTGCTCGAAGTCGAAGTGCCCGACGTGGTGTTTCTCGATGTACTGATGCCGGGAATCAACGGGCTTCAGGTGCTCGATTTGATCCGCGATGCGGAGTACGACACATCGGTGATTATCAACACGGCCTTTAGCTCGGAGTTAATCGCCGTGGATGCGTTACGCCGAGGCGCAGACGATTACCTGCGCAAGCCATTCTCACAGCGTGATTTTGAGACAACAATCGAGCGGACAATCTCCCGGCTCCAACTGCGCCGCCAGAACGCCGCGTTGCGCCAACAGATTGACCGCCAGCAGTCACACCTTACGACCGAATTGCGCCGCGCGGCGCGCGTCCACGCTGACCTGCGCGCGGATGTGCCACCACCGATGACGGGGTATCAGCTTGCCGTACACTGTACGCCCGGCGACCTGGTCGGTGGCGATTTCTATTACTGGCAGCAGCCAGTACCGGGTGTGCTCAATATCGCACTTGGCAACGTAGCGGAGCGCGGGATGCCGGGTGCAATGCTAATGACGATGGTACGTGCGGTGCTTCGCAGTACGATCCGCGAGACCGCGCCACAGGTGAATATGCGCTACACCGCCGAAGCGCTCACGCCCGAACTGCAACGCACCGATGATCTGTTGACGCTCCTCCACGCGCAACTTACCGTCGATAACGGCGTGCTACGCTATGTTAGCGCAGGCCATCAGGGGGCAGTTGTCCTGCGCGCGGCGAGCGCAGCGATGATGGCGCTAGATACCCTGGCCGATGACGCGCTCGGTGGCGTACTGCCACACACCGAGACAGAATACGCGCTCGACCTCAAAACTGGCGATGCGCTCATTCTCTTTAGTAATGCACTCTACCGCCACCTTCCGGCACGCGCGGCACGCGATACACTGATCGCAGCGATCTGCGCACAGCCAGATGCGGCGGACAAGCTCAAGCTGTTGCAGGGCATCCTCGAACAAATCGGCCCGCAACACGATGACAGTACCATTCTGGTGATCCAGCGCGCTTAGACGGTCTCACCCAGTTTGACCGCCTCGAAGATCCGCATACGCCGCAACGCACCAAACAATACCAGCACGGTGGCCGCCAGCAGCACCGCCGCGACGACATACACCAGCGCGATCTGATCCCACGGGATCCGTACCAGAAACGGTGGCGTACCCGGATAGACGCCCTGCCGCACCTGGAGCGAGGGGATAAAGAGCGCACTCACGACCGAGCCAAGCCCCGCGCCGAGTACCGCACCCGTGCCGACGATCACCGTCTGCTCGATCCCCAGTAATGCACCGAGCCGCAGCGAATCGAGACCGATTGCACGCAGTACACCCAGCTCAACCACGCGGCGCTGGAATGATTGCAGGGATGTCACCAGAAACCCGATCACCGTCACCAGCATCGTGGCAACAAACCCGACCGATAGCAGCCCGAAAAGCCCCTGTCGCTCGGGGCGCAACAGGTCGAGCCGCAACAGCGCCGCAGGTGTTGCACTCATCGCCCGCATACCATACCCCGCCGCCAGCGATGCCACCGTCGTACGCCCAATATCGGGCGCGGTCTCGAGCCAGACCTCGTACGGGTACTGCGCACCCTGCTGGTCGATCGCGTAATCGAGGTTACCAATTACAAATGGCGCACCCTCGTTGTATAACGTCGGGAAATAGCCAATCACACCGGCGACGACCACCGACACGTTGACCGTTGGCCCCAGATCATTCAGCGCCACGCTAAACCGATCGCCCGTGCGCAACCCACTGGTCTCAGCGAGGCGTGCCGAGATCAAAACCGAGTCCTGGCTCTCGCCGAGCCGGTTCATCAGCGCACCCAGTGGTTCGGGGTCATAATCGGCGCGCCAGGCGGGCTCGATCACCGGCGTGAGCGTCGTGCGGTCAACACCATAAAATATTCCATCGACCGAACTCGCGGTACCCATCACGATCTCGGCGCGACTTGGCGCAACGCGCGTGGCAGCGCGCACACCGGATGTACGCACGAACTCCTCGATCGGCACGAGCAAGTAGGCCGTCCCACCCGTGCTGGCCGCTTCACCCGTGGAGCCAAATTGCGCACCACCCTGCGCAGTATCGAGGCGCTGCAAGTCTGGCTCGATGTCGCCCGCGATCGTCGCCGAGGTGAGCGGCGCACCGATCTGCGTCAGCCGGGCATCTGCCCCGGCACGGTACGCCGCGCGATCGGCGCTGTGGCCGTCGAGCGTGCTGGCCATCGATGCGGTGAAGACCGCCAGGCTGAGGGTCAATGCAGTCAGCAGCACCGGATCACTGTACGCCGATGGGGTACGCGCCAGAAACCGCAGCGCGGTGACGATCGACACTCCGGGCATCCTGCCCGCAATCGCGGCGGCGAGCGTCAGAATGCCGGGCAACAACCGCAGCGCCAGCAGCGCGAGGGCGGTGCAGAGCAGCGCGGGGGCCAGCAGCAGCAACGGATTACGAAACGGGTCGTCCGTGCCGCTGCTCAGGCCCGGTATGCCGATGCTACCCGTAAGTTGGAGTTGTCGCAGCCCGTAGAATGCGGGCACGAGCAGCAGCAAATCGAGATAAAAGCGCTGCCAGAATGGCCGCTGCAATGCGCGCGCACGCGCCGATTTGAACGAAACAATCGTCGTGCCCGAGGCAACGATCGTCGGCACGACAATCGCCGGGATCGTTGGCAGCGCGGCGATCGTCGCATACACCCAGCTATTGGGGAGCAACTCCGGTGCGGTAGCAACCACCTGCCCGAAACGCAGGAACGATTCGGTGGCGAGCAACAGGTGCGCAACCAGCAACGAGAGCGGCAACCCGGCCAGCACCGCAGCCAGCGCGAGCAGCAGGCCTTCGCCAAGCGCAAAGCCGACCATCTGCGTCGGGCTCCCGCCACGACTGCGCAACACCGCAATCTCGGCTGTGCGGCGCTGCACCACCATTCCCGCAATCTGCATTGCAAAATAGCCGATCAAGCCGAGCAACGGGACACTGAACAGCGCGAGTGTGACGGTCAGCACGCGCACCTGCTCACCGTGTTGCGTCAGCGCATCATTGGGCGAGCGATCGAGCGCGGTGCCGGGCAAAATCTGTTCCATGTCGCTTGTGAGCCGCGTGATCTGTGCGCTGAGATCGGCGACACCCGCGCTGCGTACCTGTGTATCATCGAGCACGGTGTACCAGGCTGCGGTCGCGATCAAACGCGCATCGGGCAGATCGGCCACCGCGCGCAGGCTTGCTTCGGGTACAAATAACACATCACTGTAGGTAGCGGGCGAGTTAAACCAGTACGGATCCTCCGGATTTGTCGCACGCCATATCCCCGCTACCCGTATGAGCCGGTCGATCTGCGGCCCGCTGCCGGTCGTCGTGATCCGGTAGACATCATCAACCAGAAGCGTCTGTTTGGTGGCGGTGCTCTCGGCCACCAGCACATCGATCGGCCCACCGGCGCTCACCGGCTGTGGCAGGATACCCTGCACGATCTGGATTTGCCCCTCGATACCGGTCAACATACCGATGCGCGCAAACAGGATCTCGCGGCCGCGGCTCTCAGGAAAGCCGACACGTACTTTCTCAGTACCGACATAGCGAATACTCGGCGGCGCGGGCAATGCAATCCCCGCACCCGGCAGATCACTTGCCAGACCATCTGCCGCACCATACTGCGCATACGTCACTGGTCGGTCACTCGCACCACCAAACTTGTAGACGATCGCAAATGGCGGCAGTGCATCGGTCTGGCTGCGCGCACGTTCGGCGAGTGCCGCGAGCAAGATTCGGTAGCCTGCCGACTCGGCATAAATTGGCACCGCCGTAATGATCGCGGTTGTCAACGTAAAGCCAGCCCACACCGCGAGCAGCAGACCAGGCGTGCTGCGCATCCGCCTGCTGATAAACCGCAGCAGCGCTAACGGGTTAAGTGTAAAGCGCGGCGCGGGTGTGATTTCACGCGAACCAAGCGCGCGGCTCATACGGCCTCGGGGGATTCGGCGCGCGCGCGGCGATAATATTCGTGTGCGCTGCTGAGCGTCACCGGCACCAGTTCGCGTTCACCCGCGAGCGCGCCAAGACGCTCGATCAACGCTTCGAGCGTCTTGGCGTGCTGTGTATCGGTATAGTAATCGTGCACATTGCTGGTGCTGATACACAACGTGCAGAAAAACGTATCTTCACGGGCGAATCGATCGAGCGTCTGCTCGATCAGCGGCCAGTGCAGTGCATCGAGCGTTCCCATCTCGATCGTCAACTCGATCGGCAACTTGCGCTCCTGGCTGGCTGGCCCGTCGGTCGTCAGCGGAAGCTCAAAAAATGCCGCGTCGGGTACTGGATTATGCGCATCGACCGGCGCATTCGCCCAGAATGAACCAAGCCCGGCCGCATCCCAGCCCGGCCGCGAGAGCGAGCTCTGCCGGAAACCAAGGCCCGCCAGCACGCTGTACGTTTCGGCACTCGCCGAGAACCGCCCACCGCGAAAGCTGCGCGGGATCCGGCCGACAACATCCGCAAATTGCTCGGCGGCGTGGCTGATCATCGCGCGCTGCGCCTCAGCATCGTAGGCTACCAGCGGGCGCGCATAGCGCCCATCGATCAGGGCCGGCGGATGCACAGCCAGCCCAAGCTCGACCCGCATACTCTGCAGTTCTTCGAGCATCGGCGTGTGCTCGGCCGCACAGAGCGGATCGAGAAACAACGTGGCCGGGTAGCCAGCCCGCAGCAACCGCAGACAGTAGCCCTCGATCGCGCGGGCGCTGACACCCCAGTTGGGCGGTGCGCCCGGCGTCACGGATTTGCGCGGGATTGGCGCGCATTCCATCGTGAACGCAACATAAATTGGTTTGTGTGTACTCATAGATCGCTATTGTAGCGGTTTGTGCACCGTCGCGCAACGGCTGTTGTGGTACACTGCGCGCACATCCGCGAAAGAGAGGAAGATGATGCTGCTGCGACAGCTCTACCACGAGAACCTCGCCCAGGCCAGCTATCTGATCGGTTGTCAGGCGACGGGCGAAGCGATTGTGATCGACCCACACCGCCAGACTGCGCTGTATACCAGCACCGCTCGTCAGCACGGTCTGCGGATCGTCGCTGTCGCCGAGACGCATATTCACGCCGACATGGTCTCTGGCGCGCGCGAACTCGCCAGCGAGACCGGCGCGCGCCTGCTTCTGCCCGTCACCGCCGAACCGCCCTTCGCCTACGCAGCCGCGTATCTGGCCACGGCCGAGCCGGTCATCGAAGGGACGATCGTAACAATCGGTAAGGTGCAACTCGAAGCGATCCATACTCCCGGCCACACACCAGAGCACATCTGTTTCATCATTACCGATACCGCCAGCAGCGAGGAGCCGCTCGGTGTACTGACCGGCGATTGTCTGTTTGTCGGTGCGGTCGGCCGCCCGGATCTTGCCGAGAAGAGCCTCGGTATCACCGGGAGCGCCACCAAACTTGCGCTGATGCTCCATAGTTCGCTCGCACGGCTCCGCGCGCTCCCCGAATTTGTCCAGGTCTGGCCCGGCCACGGCTCGGGCAGCGCGTGTGGCAAGGCGCTTGGCGCGGTACTGCAGAGTAGCATCGGCTACGAGATCCGTGCCAATAGCGCGTTGCGCATCGCAGATCCCCAAACCTTTGCCGGCGAGGTGCTCAACGGCCAGACGGCACCGCCGCCGGCATTCGCGATAATAAAAGAGAGCAATCGTAGTGGCCCGGTGCCGCGCCACACGACCGACACCGCTCCGCAGGATCCGGCGATGCTCGCAGCTTTACTCGCCAGCGGTGCGCAGATTGTCGATGTGCGCCCCGCAGCCGAGTATGCTGCGGCACCGGTGCGCGGAGTCAATCTGCCGCTCGGCAAGGTGTTGTTCAGCTGGGCCGGCTGGCTACTGCGCTACGATCGGCCGATCGTGCTGCTGGGCACGCATGCGGCGGCGTGCCAGGCGCACACTGATCTTCAACTCCTCGGCTACGACGATCGCGCGGGCATCTGGCTGTCCGATGCTGTCGCGGATATGGCCGCGCTCCAACTACCACCGATCGCACGCCAGCCAGCCGCCACGGTATCGGGTGCGCCTGCGGATGGCGTGTTGCTCGATGTGCGCAACGATGATGAGGTGGCGCAGGGCAGCATTCCCGGCAGCATCCACATTCCGCTGGCGCAACTCGAGCAGCATATCGCGGCCCACGGGCTCCCCGCGCAGACGATCACCGTCCACTGCCAGAGCGGTATCCGCTCGGCAATCGCGGCCAGCATGCTCGCCAGCCACGGCGCGGCGGTGACGGATCTAACGGGTGGGTACAACGGGTGGCTGCGGACGCCGCGCGGGTAACCTACGGACGCTGCCGGGTAACCTACGGACGCCGCCCGGTACGGTACGGTACGGTACGGACGCAGCATGCTGCGTCCCTACGGTACCCGCGCGGCCTCATTACAATCGGGTGGTCTCACCATCGGCCGGCGTATCGGTCTCGATCGGCACCTGCTGCGTCACCCGCGCACTGCTGTTTGCCGCCGGGGTATCGAGTGATTCGACAACCTGGCGCAGCCGCGCATTGACCTGCGAGAGCCCATTGAGCAGTGCTTCCTGCACATCGGCGATGACCTTGCTCTCGCTGGCTTGCTGTACGGCTTGACGGCCGCGCTCGCTCGCCTCCTGCACTCGCGGATCACTCTGCGCATTCTCGACAACCCGCCGCATCTGTGCGGTGATCTCGCGCGCATTGTTGCTTAAATCACGCCGCAATTGCTGTGCACGATCACCGCTGATCGCCGCCCGAATGGCCGCTTCAAGCTGTGCGCCCAGCTCGCGCAGTTCTTCCTGCAAATCGTGTTTATCTGGCGTGCCACGATCCTCTGGTCTCTCGGTCATGATGCGTACTCCTGTCTACTGGTACGCTGCGTGCGTACCACGGTTGTCTGATATCGACGCTGGCGCGCGCGCGATTGTTGCGGTCTTGACGCACACAGTTCGCTCTGGTATCATAAATAGGTATAAAAGTTGACGAAGAAACTCAACAACAAAGGAACACATCATGGCGCGTATTTATCCCAATATTACCTCGCTTATTGGTGGGACGCCGCTGGTGCAACTGGGTGTCGTGAATGACACCGCAGCGCGGATCGTCGCCAAGCTCGAATGGTTCAATCCGGCCGGTAGCGTCAAGGATCGTATCGGGTTGGCGATGATCGAGGCCGCCGAGCGTGAGGGCAAGATCAAGCCCGGTGAGACGGTGCTTGTCGAGCCGACGAGCGGCAATACCGGTATTGGTCTGGCGTTTGTGGCGGCCGCCAAGGGCTACCGCATAATCCTGACAATGCCCGATACGATGAGTATGGAACGCCGTAAGCTGCTACGCGGCTACGGTGCCGAGCTGGTGCTGACGCCCGGTAGCGCGGGCATGAAGGGTGCGATTGCGCAGGCCGAGGCGATCGTCGCCGAGATGCCAAACGGCTACATGCCCCAGCAATTCAAGAACCCGGCCAACCCGGAAGTCCATCGGCAGACAACAGCCGAAGAGCTCTGGAACGATACTGATGGTGAGATCGACTTCCTGGTGGCTGGTGTCGGCACCGGCGGGACGCTCACCGGTGTGGGCGAAGTCATCAAGGCGCGCAAGCCATCGTTCAAGGTGGTGGCTGTGGAGCCCGAGGCATCACCCGTGCTCTCGGGTGGCGCCCCTGGCCCGCACAAGATCCAGGGCATTGGTGCCGGGTTTGTCCCGGATGTGCTGAACACCGATGCGATCGACGACATCATCCAGGTCAGCAATGATCACGCCTTCGAAACGGCGCGGCGGCTGGCAAAAGAAGAGGGCTTGATGGTCGGCATCAGCTCGGGCGCGGCGGCATGGGCTGCGATCCAGCTTGGGCGGCGGCCGGAGAATGCGGGCAAACTGATCGTCTTCATCTCGGCCTCGAATGGTGAGCGCTACCTCAGTACTGCACTTTTCCCGGAAGATTGATAGACCTCGCCCCCTGACGGATCGCACGCGCCGCCCTCGATACGAGAGCGGCGCGTTGCGTTCTGCTGGTATGATGCAACCAATCCGATCTGCGTACAGGAGAGATCATGCGTGAAAATACGATTCGCAGCCGCTGGGCGCGCGGTGAGGCGGTACTCAATGGCTGGCTGCACCTGCCGCACGCCTTTGCTGCCGAAGTTATGGCACACCAGGGGTATGATAGTTTGACGATCGATATGCAGCACGGGCCGATCGGTTTTGAAGCGGCGCTCGGCATGCTGCAGGCGATCGCGACGACCGCTGTGATGCCGCTGGCGCGTGTGCGCTGGAATGAACCCGGCACGATCATGCAGATGCTCGACGCGGGCTGCTATGGCATCATCTGCCCGATGATCAGCAGCCCTGCCGAATGCGCGGCGTTTGTGGCGGCCTGCCGTTACCCACCGCACGGGTACCGCAGCACCGGGCCGGTGCGCGCCGCGTACTATGCCGGTGGCGATTACAGCGCCCACGCCGATGCGACCGTGATCGCGATGGCGATGATCGAGACTCGCGGCGCGCTCGATAACCTCGATGCGATCCTCAGTACACCTGGCCTCGATGCCGTCTATATCGGGCCGGCCGATCTCGCGCAGAGTCTGGGCTTCCCCGGCCATCTTGATCCCACCGAGCCAGTCGTCGTCGATGCAATCACACACGTCATTGCACGCGGGCGCGCGCACGGTGTGGTCGTCGGCATGCATTGCGGCAGCCCGGCGTATGCGCGCGCGATGGTCACGCAGGGGATGCAATTTGTCACCGTCGGCAGCGATGCCCGGTTCCTCGCCGATGGCGCGCGTGCGGCGACGGGCGCGTTCCGGCAGGGGGAGGCAGCACCGGAGCGCGGGGTATACTGAGCGAAAATTACGGTGCGATCTCGATCGTCACGCGTTGGCCAGTCGCGGCGCTCTCGATCGCACCAAACACCATCGCCAGGCTCTTGATGTTGTCGTGACATTCGCCCATCGGCGTGCTGCCGGTTCGCAGCGCTTCGACAAAGTCGCGCAGCGAGCCACGAATGCTGTGCGCCACAGCAGCCTCGATCGCTTCGGTATCCGGCGCACACACCGATTGGAAGCCGCCACGCTCGACGACGCGCTCGGCGTGCAGCGCCGCGTGCCCGTCCCACGTTGCGCTACCATCCGGGCCAACCGCGCGCCACGCCGCTTCCCACGAAGTGGAGGCGCCCTCGGCACACCAACTGCCACGATAGGTAAAGCGTGCACCATCAGCGAATGTAAACAACGCGTTGGCACACGCCGCACCCCGATACCAGCTCCACGGCGGGTTGAACTCCTCGCAATAGACCGACACCGGCAGCGGATCACCCAGCACATAGCGTGCGGCATCAAACGTGTGGATCGCCATATCGAGCAGCAACACGTTGGCCATCGTGTCGCGGAAGCCGCCAAAGTGCGCACCAATGTAAAAATCGGCGTTCAGAATCCCGAGCGGGCCGCACGCGCGCGCCGCCAGCCGCCGAAACGCAGCAAGCCGCGCATCATAGCGGCGGCTCTGGCTTACCATGTACAACTTGCCCGCGCGCTCAGACGCCGCCACCATCGCACGCGCGTGATCCATGCTGGCTGCCATCGGCTTCTCGCCGAGCACCGGCACGCCCGCCGCGAGCGCCTGGAGCGTGACATCGTGGTGCGCCTCGGGGATCGTGACATCGACAAGGAAATCGGGCTGCACCTCGGCCAGGGCGCGCGCCAGATCATCACCGCAGTACGGCACGACCAGCCCGAGCTCGTCCGCAGCCGTTCGCGCCGCATCAGGCCGGATATCGACCCAGCCCCCAAGCGTTACATCGGCAGATTCGCACAAATTCTTCGCCCAGGTGCGGCCCATCCCGCCCGCACCTACCAGCAACGCTCGCAATGTCATAGCAGCTCCGTTTGCGCAGACGGCGCGTATCAGGTCATCAACAAATCGAGTTGCCCGATTTCGGCGATGCTGGCCGCGCCACATAATGCCATCGTCGTGTCGAGCTCGGCGCGCAACGTTGCCAGCACACGCGCGACGCCCGCCTCGCCAGCAACGGTCAAGCCCCACAGGATCGGCCGCCCGACGGCCACCACCGTGGCACCCAGTGCCAGCGCGCGCACCACATCGACACCACGGCGCACACCGCCATCGAGCATGATCGGCAAGCGACCATCCACCGCATCGGCGATCGCCGGCAACGCCTCGATCGTCGCTGGTGCACCATCAAGCTGTCGCCCGCCGTGGTTCGAAACAACAATCCCGGCTACGCCATGCTCGACGGCCAGCGCGGCATCGTCTGGATGCACGACGCCCTTGATCAGCACCGGCAGGCTCGTGATCGAGCATAACCATGCGATATCATCCCAGCCCAGGTCGAGCTTGAACATCGCGTGTACATACGCGCTTAGCCCACTGCCCACACCGGGCGGAAAGCGATCGGCGCGCGCCGCAGCCAGGTTTTTGACCTGCAGCCCGGCGGGCAGGGTAAAGTTGTTGCGTGTATCACGCGGGCGGCGGCCCCAGGCGGGCGCATCGACCGTCACCACCAGCGCGCTACAGCCCGCTGCCTCGGCGCGCCGCACTAACTCGACCGTCACATCGCGATCGGCATACATATAGAGTTGGAAGAAAACCGGGCCGCTCGCGACCGCCATCACCTCTTCGATCGACGATGTCGAGAGCGTGCTCAAGATCATCAGCGTGCCCGCTTCGCCCGCCGCGCGTACGGTGGCCAGCTCACCATCGGGATGTGCCATCCGGTGAAACGCCGTCGGCGCGACGACCAGCGGCATCGCGAGCGCGTGACCCAGCAGGGTGGTACGTGTATCACGCGGGCCGACGCCGCGCAGCACCCGGTAGCGCAGCCGTATCCGGTCGAACGCGGCGCGATTCTCACGCAGCGTCACCTCATCATCCGCGCCACCGGCGTAGTAATCGTAGGCCATGACGCTGAGCCGCTCGCGTGCTGCGGCCTCGAGATCCTCAGGTGTGGTAAACATGTGTCGTTCTCCACCCACAAAAACGATGCTGTCTAATCGTGTGCGCCCGCGTCAACCTGAGCGTACCCCGAGACCTCAATCTCCGGATCACCGCCGATATCCGTCCACACGCCGCAGGGTAGGCCACCCGGGCTAGCTGCCAGCACGACTTCGCTGCCATCCATACGCAGCACAGGGTGGTACCAGCGGCCAACCTGCTCGGCATCACCTTCGATATAGTGCCCGATCAACGCACGGCGGAAGCGATCAGTCGAGGTATTGGGGAAGCTGCCGTGTACCAGCGAGCCGTTGAAAAACAGCACATCACCAGCGCGCATGACCACCGGTGCGATCGATGTACCGGCGGGGATCGGCACCGTCACATCGGTAAAGCTTTCGGTCGTATCCGCCTTCGTATTGCACAGCACCGGCCAGTTGTGGCTACCGGGTACGATCTGCATACAACCGTTGGCTTCGTCGCAATCGTCGAGCGCGAGCCAGGCCGCCATACAGGTGCCGGGCTGAACGCGTAGATAAAAATTATCCTGATGCAACGCCTGACCACGCGCACCGGCTGGCTTAAAGTACAGCATTGTCTGGACTGCGAATGGCTCACGCTCGAGCAGGCCGGTGAGCGCCGCCGCGAGCCGTGCGTCGGTCATCCACGCGAGGGTGGCCGCATCCCAGCGGTGCATATGGATCATGCGCGGGTAGCGACGCAGCGGGTCGTTGCTGGTCGAATTGATACCCGCGTCATCGCCGGCGTAGCTGCCCGCTTCGCGCAGCGCCATGTAATGATCGCGCAGCGTGGCAATCTCGGCCGCTGAAAACAGACCTGGGATTACGAGATAGCCCTGCGCCTCGTAGGTGTGCCGTTGTGCGGTGGTAATCATATCGACGCTCCATTGCAAAGACCGGAATTACGCCGTGGCAACGCGCAAAGACCGGTAGAGATAGCTGTTATGGTATAATAGCACGGCTTCACCAAGGGCAGGAAGAGGGATACGGTATGACCAAAGCGACGACGATTGTCGAGCGATTTCGCGCAGCCTACGGGGCAATACCGACACTTGTCGTACGTGCGCCCGGGCGGGTCAACCTGATCGGCGAACACACCGATTACAACGATGGTTTTGTCTTCCCGGCGGCGATCGACCGTGCGACATACGTAGCCGCGCGCCCGGTGTCCGAGCCGCGCGTGCGCGTGCTGGCCGCCGATCTCGGTTTGTCTGACACCTTTGACATCACCGATATCACCCGTAGCAGCGACCAACCGTGGAGCAACTACGTGCGCGGCGTGGTGCGCGGCCTGCGTGTGGCTGGCCATGCATTTGGTGGTGCCGATCTGGTGGTGAGCAGCGATGTGCCGCGCGGTGCCGGGCTATCATCTTCGGCGGCACTCGAAGTCGCAATCGGCTATACGTTTCAGACGCTGTATAATCTCAATTTGCTCGGCGAAGAGCTCGCGCTGCTGGCACAGGGTGCCGAGAATACGTTTGTCGGCGTGCAGTGTGGCATTATGGATCAGTTTATCTCGGTCTTTGGGCAGCAATATCACGCGCTGCTGATCGATTGCCGTGACCTGAGTTTCGAGGCCGTACCACTGCCGCCCAGCGCGGCGGTCGTGATTTGCGATAGCGGTGTGCGCCACGAGCACGGCACCTCGGGCTACAATGAGCGGCGCAGCGAATGCGAGCGCGCCGTCGCGCTGCTGCGGCCGGTGTTGCGTGGTATCACGGCGCTGCGCGATGTCTCGCAGGCCGATCTCGCCGCGCACGGTCACCTGCTCGATGCCACCGTGCTACGTCGCGCGCGCCATGTCGTCAGCGAGAATGCGCGTGTGCTGGCGAGCGTGCAGGCACTGCACGGCGGCGATGTCGCGCATTTTGGCACGCTGATGAATGAGTCACACGTCAGTATGCGTGATGATTATTCGATTACCGTGCCCGCGATCGACACGCTGGTGACGATCGCGCAGGCACTGCCCGGCTGCTACGGATCGCGCATGACCGGCGGCGGTTTTGGCGGCTGTACGGTCAGCCTCGTCGAAGTTGATGCGGCAACCCGGTTTGGTACAACGCTCGCGACACGCTACCAGCAGGAGACCGGCCGCACGGCGGCGATCCACCTCTGTATGCCGGCGAATGGCGTCGGTCGTGTGCTGTAGGACGGATGAATTATGTCAACAATATTACTCGTCGAAGACGAGCCGACGCTGGCCGAGACGTTGCGCTACAATCTCGAACGCGAAGGTTATATCGTTATCACGGCACACGATGGTGTGCAAGGGCTTGACCGCGCGCGGCGCGACTCGCCCGATATCATTATTCTCGACATCATGCTGCCACGGCTCGATGGGTTTTCCGTCTGCCGGATCCTACGCCAGGAGAGCAATGTGCCGATCTTGATGCTGACCGCGCGCCAGGATGAAATCGATCGCATCGCTGGGCTCGAGCTTGGCGCCGATGATTATGTCGCCAAGCCATTCAGCCTCGGCGAGTTGCTCGCACGGGTGCGCGCGATCCTGCGCCGCACCGACCGGCAGCCCATCCGCCAGCGCGAAGTTCTCGACGCGGGTGCGCTGCGCGTCGATACCGGCTCGCGGCGCGCATGGCGGGCGGGTGGTGAGCTGAGCCTTTCGCAAAAGGAATTCGATCTGCTCACCTGCCTGATGCGCAACCGGGGTATGGCGTTATCGCGTGATATCTTACTCGAACGCGTCTGGGGCTACGATTTCCTCGGCGACAGCCGCACGGTCGATGTCCACATTCGCTGGCTCCGCGAGAAGGTCGAGCCCGATCCGAGTCGCCCACTGTATATTCAGACCGTCCGCGGCGTCGGCTATCGCTTCGAAGCGCCACCGGCGGCCTGAGCCAGTGCTGACGCCGCTCACGATTGTACTGCTCGCCGTGATCATCGCACTGCTCGCGTGGATTGCGCGTATGCAGCAACAGGCACGGCCACCCGTGTCGCCGCCAGTACCAATCACCGCGCCGACCACCAGTTCACCGTTTGAACCACTGTTCTATGCCGCCGCTGCCGCCGTCGATGCCGGAATGCTGGTCGTCGACGCCGATTTAACCGTGCGCTACATGAATGAACCGGCGCGCGATCTGCTGCATATTGGTCGCGCGGCAAGTATCGATATGGGGCTAATCGCCCTGATGCGCGACTACCGTGTCGATACGCTGGTGCGCGACACGATGCGCGATGGCGAAGCACGCGAGACAATCATCCAGCCGCCGAGCCAGGGGCGCACGCTACGGCTGCGCGCCGTCGCGCTGACCGATCACGAGAGCGGCGCGGTAATCTATATGCGCGATGTGACGCAGCTGAGTATGCTCGAACGCGCCCGGCGCGATATGGTCGCTAATGTTTCGCACGAACTTCGCACGCCGCTCGCTTCGGTCAAATTGCTGGTCGAGACGCTTCAGTCACGCCCGCCAGCGCCGGTGGCCGATCGTATGTTTCGCCAACTCGCACACGAAGTCGATGCCGTCACGCAGCTGGTCGATGAACTGCACGAACTCTCACAGATTGAATCGGGGCGCGTGGCGCTGCAGCTGACGCCAGAGCCGCTTCCGGCCGCCATTATGCGCGCGCTCGAACGCATCCGGCCGCAGGCCGAACGCAAACAGCTCGACGTGGTCTATGTCGCCGACGAAGACCTGCCGCTGGTGCTGATGGACGCCAACCGAATCGGGCAGGTGCTGCTCAATTTGCTCCACAACGCGATAAAATTTACGCCCGATACCGGGCAGATCGAGATCCGTACTCGCCCGTTTATTATCGATCAGAGCGGGACACTGGTGCATCCAGCCACGACAGTCGCCGAAGGTATCGAATACCCGACGCACCCCGACGGTGACTGGGTTCTGGTGTCGGTACGCGATAGCGGAGTCGGGATGCCCGCCGCCGATGTGCCACGTATTTTCGAACGCTTCTACAAAGTGGATCGCGCGCGGACGCGCAACTCGGGCGGCACTGGCCTTGGCCTCGCGATCGCCAAACACCTCGTCGAAGGGCATTCGGGTCGCATCTGGGCCACCAGCCGCGAGAGTGTCGGCTCGACGTTCTATTTTACGTTGCCGATCGTGTAGCGACGCAACGTGGTGCGGCGCTACACCAGCCGCACCACCATGCTCCACAACAACGGTTCAGCCCCATGTACTTCAGCGCTGATCCCGGCAGCGCGCACAATTGTGCGTAACTCGGTCACCGTGTAGGCGCGCCGCGCCGAGACCGGGCCATCGTGGCGTGCATAGCTGCCCCAGGGCCCGTGTGCCAGGAGATCCGCCCCCGCAATTGCCAGCCACGAGCGCCGCAGATCTACCACCACCACGCCGACGCGCGCCACACGTGTGAGCGCGCACAGGACTGCGGCTGCGCGCGCGGGTGCAAAATGGTGCAGCGCCAGCGCACAGGTAACGATGTCGATAGTTGAGTCTGCGAATGGTACCTGCATCGCATCGTGACACAGCAGTTGCCCGCTACCGCGCGCGTCAGCGGCGATCATCAGCGCGGGGAGCAACCGGTCTGATGCGATCGTTTGCAATGCGAAGCCCGCCCGCCGCGCGCGCGCCGCAAGCCAGCGTGCGCCGTGGCCCCCGCCAGTGGCGACATCGAGCAGCGTCGGCGTTGGGCCTGCCACACGCAGCAAGGGCAGCACGCGCCGCCACACCAGCGCAGTGCTCCCCAGCAACCGATCGGTATATGCCAGATCGCGCAGGTTCTCGGCGAGCGCCTGCGGCTCGATATCAGGGGTATCGAGATACTCCAGCACATCAACGCGTGGCGGGATCATCGGGTAAAGCAAGCCCCCCGAGCGCGTGGGCACCCGGAGGGCTGGAGCACGACACAAGACGCCACAATCAGATGCCACGCCGTGCGGCGAGCGCGATTTTGAGGACTTCTTCCATCGACGAGACCGGGATCAGCTGCAACTCTTCGCGCACCTTGAGCGGCAACTCGATGATATCCTTGGCGTTCGCCTGTGGCAGGATAAACGTTTTGATGCCCGCACGGTGTGCAGCCAGCGTCTTCTCCTTCAAGCCACCGATCGGCAGCACCTTACCACGCAACGTGACCTCGCCCGTCATCGCCACATCGCGGCGTACCGGCCGCCCGGTCATCGCCGAGATCAGCGCGGTGGTGAGCGTGATGCCCGCCGATGGCCCGTCTTTTGGCACCGCCCCCTCGGGGACGTGGATGTGGATGTTGTGCTCCTCAAAGTAGTTCGGATCAACACCGAGTTGCTCCGCGCGCGAGCGCGCGTACGAGAGCGCAGTCTGCGCCGACTCCTTCATCACATCACCCAGATGACCAGTAATCTGCACCGCACCCTTACCACGCACCGGCAGCACCTCGATCGAAAGCGTGTCACCGCCCATTGCCGTCCACGACACGCCAGTAGCGACACCGATCTCGTCCTCCTCCTCGGCGAGGCCGTGCGCAAAGCGCTCGGGACCGATGAAGCCGAGCAAGTCTTCGGCGTCGATGCGGTACAGCGGCGTCTCTTCGCCGCTGGCCACCTTGCGCGCTATCTTGCGGCACAATCCGGCGATCTCGCGTTCGAGGTTGCGCACACCGGCTTCGCGCGTATACGAGCGCACCAGCCGCAACAACGCCGCATCGGTGATCTCGATCTGCTCGGGCATCAGCCCGTGCGACTCGCGCTGCTTGCGCACCAGGAACTCGCGCGCGATGCCGAGCTTCTCGTCCTCGGTGTAGCCACCGATTTCGATAATCTCCATACGGTCGCGCAGCGGCGCGGGGATCGTCTCGAACTGGTTGGCCGTCGCGATAAAGACCACCTGCGACAGGTTATACGGGATCTCGAGATAGTGATCCGAGAACGCACCGTTCTGCTCCGGATCGAGCACCTCGAGCAGCGCCGAGGTCGGGTCACCGCGAAAATCCTGACCAACCTTATCGATCTCGTCGAGCACATAGACCGGATAGCGGCTCTTGGCCGTCTTCATGCCCTGAATGATGCGGCCGGGTAGCGCGCCGATGTAGGTACGCCGGTGGCCACGGATCTCGGCTTCATCGCGTACACCACCGAGGCTGGAGCGGACAAACTGGCGACCCAGTGCGCGCGCAATCGAGCGACCGAGTGAGGTTTTACCCACGCCGGGTGGGCCAACAAAGCACAGGATCGGCGAGCGCATGCGCGCACCAGCGAGCTTGCGCACCGCCAGATATTCGATGATCCGCTCTTTGACTTTTTCGAGCCCGTAGTGATCCTCATCAAGCACGCGCTGCGCCTCGACAAGACTGATATCGGCGATCTGCTCCTCGGTCCACGGCAGCAACAAGATCCAGTCCAGGTACGAGCGGATGACACCCGCCTCCGGGCTGTTCATACCCTGCTGTGCAAGCCGCTTCAGCTCGTGCATCGCCTGATCTTTGACGTACTCGGGGGCTTCGAGCGCCACAATTTTGCGCTTAAGCTCATCGATCGGATCATCGAGCTCATCGTCTTCACCAAGCTCACGGCGAATGATCCGCAGCTGTTCGCGCAAAAAATATTCGCGCTGCCCCTGATCGAGCACATCTTTAGTATCTTGCTGGATCTTCTGGCGCAGCTTGAGCAACTCGAGCTGACGCGCCAACAGCAGATATGCTTTGTTAAGCCGCGCCACCGGGTCGACTTCGTTGAGCACTGCGAGCCGCTCGGAAAATTCGAACGCAGGCGCATAGGTCACAATATCGGCGAGTTGGCCGGGCCGATCAATGCGGTGGACAAAGGCGACCGCATCCTGCGGCACTTCGCCCAGATGATCGACAAATTCGTCAAGCTGCTGCTTGACCGTATCCATCAACGCCTCAATCTCTATGCCCGTCGGCTCGGTATCTTCGACAGGTGTACACAGCACCCGATAGAACGGCTCACTCTGACGTACATCGCCGAGCCGCGCGCGTGACAATCCTTCGAGGATAATCCGCACGGTTCCGTCGGGCAATTTCATGAATTCTTCGAGCCGCGCGACAACCCCGATCGGCGGCAGGCTCTGCGACTGACCGGTCTTGTAACCCTCTATCTCTTGCTCGGAGACAAAGATCAGCAAGACTTCGCGATCTTCGCTCCACGCCTGCTCCATCGCGCGAAACGACTTCCCCTGGCCAACCTGGAGCGGAACGGTCATATGGGGTACGATGACCATTTCACCCAGTACCACCAGCGGCAGGTCGCGCTCGGCGACGTCGCGTGTTTCAGACATTACATTCCTCTTTCATCCCGCACGATGGCAGGGCCCGGTGGCGCAAGCAGATCTGCTTCTGTGCATGGTAGCATAGAATTGGCACACCCATGCACCAACTGCATAAGTAGAATGTATGAACCGGACAAAAGTTTCGCGCACGTTTCCCACAACTATTACAAGGCTGGCACCATTCTGCTTATAACTTGCGGCGCGCACCGCCAGCGTTCACCGCTATGATACAAATGCGGTCGCGCTCATACGGAGGCCGGGATGGTAGGACAATCAATCTTGATCGTCGACGACGAGGCAAATCAGCGGCTGATGCTCTCGCAGGCGTTGCGTGCGATCGTCGATGATTTACTCATCGAGACCGCAGGTTCGGTACGCGAGGCGCTCGATGCGATCGCGCGGCAGCGGCCCTCACTGCTGATCACCGATTACACGATGGGTGGCCTCAGCGGGCTCGACTTGATCGGCTATGTGCGGCAGCACCAACCCGATCTGCCGATCATCGTCATTACGGCCTATAATTCGTCCGATCTGCAAGACGCTGTGCGCCAGCTGCGCGTCGATCACTGTCTGACCAAACCTGTGCCGCTGGCGCTCTTGCGCCGGATCGTCGCGGGTGCGCTGCTCCCGCTCGCCAGCGACCCGGCTGCACCATTCGTTAGCCGCTAAACCCGACAATTCGTGCAAAACTGGCCGCAGTCAGCGCAGCTCCGCCCACCAGCGCACCATCGATATCAGGCTGCGCCATCAGTTCATCAACATTTTCAGGCTTGACGCTACCGCCGTACTGGATCCGGATCGCATCGGCGATCGCAGCACCACCAAGCTCGGCCAGCGTGTGCCGGATCGTCGCGTGCATCGCCTGCGCATCGGCCGCCGTCGCGGTCTCGCCCGTACCAATCGCCCAGACCGGCTCGTACGCGACCACCAGCTCAGCCGTGAGGCTGACATCCGCGAGGCAACCACGCAACTGACCGACGACGACCTCTTCAGCGCGCCCGGCATCGCGCTCGGGTTTTGTCTCGCCGACGCACAGGATCGGCTGCAAGCCAGCCGCAACCGCAGCGCGCAATTTGCGGTTGATCACCGTGTCGGTCTCACCAAACAGCTGGCGACGCTCGCTGTGCCCAACGATCACATACACGCAACCGAGATCCTTGAGCATCAGCGGCGAGATCGCGCCCGTGTATGCACCCTGCGTCTCATAAAAGACATCCTGCGCGCCAAGGCGAATCGGCGTCTCTTGCAGCAGCGAACTCAGCGCGTGCAATGCTGTATACGGCGGGCAAATCACGACCTCGCGGCCCGTGGCCTCACCGATCGCGCGCAGCACCGCTTCGGTCAACGTCACCGCCTCGCCGATCGTCTTGTGCATCTTCCAGTTGCCGGCCAACAGTGGTGTACGCATCGCTCGCTCTCCTTCGCTGATTGTCGCTCCCGGACTATTGTATACGCAATCGCCGCCTGCTTCACTGTGGCAGCAGCAGCAGCAGCGCATCAAGCGCGCGCTGATTGGTCAGCACCAGCGCGACGGTGCTGGTGCTGATCGCCAGCCCGCACCACTGCACCCGGCTCCTGCGCCAGATCTGCTGCCCCGCCAGCCCCGCGAGCGGTAGCAGGCCAGCGAGCGCCAACGCGCCGCTGGCAAGAAACACCGTGTAGACCAGCTGAGCAAGCGGTGAGGGAAGCGTGATACGGCCCAGCACCGTCAGTGTGAGCAACCCAAAGCAAGCCAGCGCAAGTGCGAGCACCACCACCACGCCGCGCCGTGCAGCGCGTGCCGAGCGGGCAGCAAACGGCGGTGCAACAAGCACGCCCGCGCACAATGCGAGCAGCGGCAGCCACCAGTGTCGTGGCCGACCAGCAAATGCCGCGCGTGCGATCAGCAGCACCAGTGCCGCCGCAGCGAGCGCCACCAGTACCACAGACACGTTGAGACTCACAATACCACGCAGACCACCGCGTGGCGTGAGTGCCAGCCCGCAGGCCAGCGCCAGCCCGGCAGCGAGCCAGTGTCGGCGCTCAATTGCCAAACAGACCGAGCAGCGCGCCCCAGATCGCCGCAAGATTGGATGGGATCACGAATGTCAGCACAAATGCGACGGCGACCGTCACACCAAAGACGACCTTGTTCCACGCCAGCACCTTGGCACCATCGAATGGCCCGGCCGGGATCATGTTGAACAACCCGAGCCATGCATTGAGACGTACCCCCGTGACGCACAGACTCACGACCCAGTCCTCCCTCTGGTTGGCGAGCACCAGTACCGGCAGTAAGAAAATAAACAGCACAGCGAGCACCAGATTGGTGACCGGGCCCGCCAGCGCGATCAAGCCACCCTGCTGGAGCGTCAGCCGGCCACGGTGCCAGACCGCGCCGGGCGCGGCGATAAAAAACCCGGCGAACGCGATCAGGATCGACATGCCGAGCCAGCGTTTATCCGCCACAAAATGCGCCTGTGCGCCGTAATGACGCGCGACGATGCGGTGTGCGAGCTCGTGAAAGACAAATCCAAGCCCACAGACGACGCCGGAGATCGCCAGTGCCTGGACAAAGATCCCGCTCAGCAGATTGGCTGCCCCGGCCTGCACAATCGCATACGCGACCGTTGTGCCCGCCCAGGCCAGCAAGAGTTCGAGATTGTCGTTGTTTTTGCCCGAAAAGATCGCTTCGTCTGGTGTCGAGAACATGCCCGCTGCTCCTTTGGATTGTACGTACTGCTCCATGCCGCCGTCATGGTAGCAGAAACTGACGCAACGGCGGCGACGATACACTGGTAATGTTTTGGTAGCATCAGTGGCGAAGATAGCCATGCGCGGCGCCCGCACGCGCGAACTCCCAGGCCCCAATAATGCACACACCGACCGACCACGAGCTCGTGCTGCGCGCCAAGCGTGGCGATACCGATGGGCTCAGCCTCCTGTACGAGCGCTATGCCCACGGCATGTACTGCTACCTGCTCCGCCTGACTGGCGACCCCGAGATTGCCGACGATTTGCGCGCCGATGTCTTTCTGCGTATGGTCGAACGGATCGACAGCTATGAGGATCGTGGCTGGCCATTCTCCGCGTGGCTCTATCGTGTCGCGCGCGGTCGTGTAATTGATACGATGCGCCGCAATCGCTACCGCACCAGCAGCGCGCTTTTTGAGCATAGCCTGGTTTGCGATGGCCCCGAGCGGCTGGTGGATATCGCCGGATCACGCAGTGACCTGTACGCGGCGATCGCAGCGCTCAGCCCGGAACAGAGTGCGGTGATCGCCTGGCGCTACATCGATGATATACCGGTAGCCGAGGTAGCCAGGCGGCTCGGGCGTAGCACAGGCGCGGTCAAAGCACTCCAACACCGCGGCCTGCAAAACCTCGCGCGGCGTATGGGAGCTGCCTAGGATACGTAATTAAAATTGAAAATGGAGAATCAAACACTGAGGCATTGCAGGCAGTGTAGCATTTTCAATTCTCCATTTTCAATTACGAAAGCCGTTCAAAAATACCAGCCGCACCCATGCCGCCGCCGACGCACATCGTCACCAGCCCGTAGCGCCCACCACGCCGTTTGAGCTCGTGGATAAGTTGCACCGTGAGCTTGGCACCGCTGCAGCCGAGCGGATGTCCCAGCGCGATCGCACCACCGTTGACATTGACCTTCTGTTCGTCGATCTCCAGCCGGCGGATGACCGCCAGCGCCTGCGCGGCAAACGCCTCGTTGAGCTCGAACAGGTCGATATCGTCGATACTCAGGCCCGCCAGCGCCAACGCCTTGGGAATCGCAGCGATCGGGCCGATGCCCATCACCTCGGGCGGGACACCAGCGACGGCAAACGACACAAAGCGCGCCAGTGGCTTGAGCCCGAGGGCAGCGGCCTTCTCGCCGCTCATGAGCACGACGGCGGCCGCGCCATCGTTGGTGGGCGACGCGTTGCCGGGGGTCACGCTGCCGTTCACCGCAAACACCGGCTTGAGCTTCGCCAGCGCAGCCGCCGAGGTCTCGCGGCGCGGGCCTTCATCCACGCTGAATGTGCTGGTCTCGCGCTTACGCTTACCATCTTCGACCCAGACGCGCTCGACTTCGACCGGCGCAATTTCATCCGTAAAGCGCCCGGCATCGATCGCCGCCAGCGCCCGCTGATGCGAGCGTAGCGCAAACGCGTCTTGCTCCTCGCGGCTGATACCGTATTCCTGCGCGACGTTCTCGGCCGTCAGCCCCATGCCCAGATAGACATCGGGCGTCATCTCGGCCAGCGCCGGGTTGGGTGCGAAATGATGGCCAGTCATCGGCACCAGGCTCATGCTCTCGGCACCACCCGCGATGACGACCTCGCCCATCCCGCTCATGATCTGCTGTGCGCCGATCGCGATCGTCTGCAAGCCAGACGAGCAAAAGCGATTGACGGTCTGCCCGGGCACATCGATCGGCAACCCGGCGCGCAGCAACGCCACGCGCGCGATATTCATGCCCTGCTCAGCCTCGGGCATCGCACACCCCAGCACCACATCATCGATCTCGCGCGCGTCCAGGCCGGGTGTGCGCTCCAGTGCGCTCCGGATCGCGGCCGCAGCCAGATCCACCGGATGTACATTGCGCAGTGCACCACGCCCGGCCCGCCCAACTGCGGTGCGCGCGGCGGCCACGATAACCGCATCTTTCATGTAGGTATCCTTTCACCCGCGCAGCGTGCTGCACGGCTACGAATCTGCGTCTATCCCTCACTCTCGGCTCCGCTCCCAGAACGGGAGCGGGGCGCGCAGCAGTTAGTTGCGCAATGGTTTGCCGGTTTGTAGAATGTGCATCACGCGCTCCTGCGTCTTGGTCTGCAGCATCAGCTTGCTGGCGTGCTCGTATTCGAGATCCAGGATGTACTGCTCGCTGACCCACTGCGGCGCGGTGAGATCACCACCGCACATCGTATCGGCGAGTGCCAGCGCCAGCTCACGGTCGTACTCGCTGATATAGCCGCCGCGCCGCATGCCGTGCAGTGCGCTACGCAGCGCCGCGATGCCACGCCGACCGATCGCGTACACCGGCTCGCCCGCGGCGGGCACCGGCCGGTAACCAGCGGCGGCCATCGCCAGCACCTCGCGCTTGGCCGCGGCGATCAGACGCGTTTTGTTCATCTCGATCCGGTCATCTGCCATCAGATAGCCGAGTTGCTGCGCGTGTTCGGCGCTCTCGCTCACTTTCGCCAATGCGATCGTCTCGAATGCCTGCTGCAAGTACGGCAACGGATCAACACCATCGCGGCGCGCGTACGGCGAGACGTGCCGCCGTACAAATTCTTTACACCCACCCCAACCCGGGATCAGACCGACGCCGAGTTCGACCAGACCCATGTAGCTCTCGTGATGCGCGACGCGCCGGGCTGCGGCGAACGAAACCTCGACACCACC
>JAYUYF010000696.1:0-15269 GCA_043752605.1 Roseiflexaceae bacterium | reverse complement strand
ACGCGAAATTTTGCGTCGCTCCATCACCACCGCGTCGCTCCTAGCGCGCCAAACGCCCCATATCCTCGCGCAGGCGGGCCACGCCATCGATCGCGCGGTTGACGTTGCGTGTCAGCAGTGAGAGCATCTCCGAGCTCTGACGATCGGTCAGGTACCCCTGCGCCAGCATATCGGCTGACAACACCAGCACCGTGAGCGACTGGATGACATCGGCGGTCACGACCGCAGGGGCGAGTTTGACCTCGCGCAGCCGCCGCAGCGCGGCCTCGGCCTGACGTGCGTGCAGGAGTAATCGCCGTCGTGTCCGTAGCAGACCTTCGCTGCTGTTCTGCGCCGCAAGTGTGGCGGAGAATCCGTGCAGCGCGTTGTGCAATTCATCGACGAGTTGCAAAAGCGATGCGCTCTCGGCAGTCGGGCGCGATGTGGCTTCGCCGCTGGCACGCCAGGCGACGGGTAGTCGAATCTCTGACATCATGCGCTGCTTCCCTTGTTACGTCGTCAGTGACCTGCGGTTACAAAATTGTCACTTTTCAGTCATAATGAGTATACCTGCTTGGTCGCGGCAGGGGAACACGACATTAGTCCCGTGATTCCCGGTACCTTTGTTTATTGTCCGCATGGGACGAGCGGGAGGCGCATCGCGCCCCCCCGCCTCCGCCCTAAAAGAAGACCTTGGCAAAGCGCAGGATACCCTGTTTCCACGGCACACGATGGCTGACACCGCTCGCGTGCTCAAACGTCTTGAGGTTTGCGATGTACCACTGGTAATTGCGCACCAGTGCCTGTTTGTTCGAATACTGCGGCGCATAGCCCAGCACGCGCTCGGCCTTCTCGATCGAGACAAAACTGTCGGTCGCGGCGGTCTCGTAGACCCATTTATACAATGGCGAAAGCTTGAGCGCCTCGAGCAATCGCAACGTCCAGATCACCGGCGCGGCCGGAAACGGAACGATGTGCTTGCCCTTACCCGCCGCATCGAGCACCGCCTGATAATCTTCCTTCATTGTAGTATACGCTTTGGCCCCGATGTTGAAGGTGTCGTTGGCGATCTGCGCATCTTTGGTCGCACACAGGTAGATCGCCTGGCAGAGATCCTCGACATCGAGCAGCTGATAGCGGTTGTTGCCGCTGCCGATCATCGGAAAGCCGCGCCCGTCCTGCGCCCAGTCATAGAGCAGCGCAAAGACGCCGAGCCGCTCCGGGCCGACAAAGCTCTTCGGGCGCACGATCGGCACGCACATACCCTTTGCCCGAAATGCGCGACAGATCTCCTCCGCGCCGACTTTGGCTTCGCCGTACGGCCCGACGCCGTGCAACTGGTCGTCTTCCAGCAACGGGTGGTGATCCGGGATGCCGTAGACCGCTGTCGATGAGACGTGGATCACGCGGGTGATACCCGCATCGTGCGCGGCCTGCAAGACGTTGCGCGTGCCGTCCAGATCGGTCGAAAAGATATCTTCTTTTTTGTAGAGCGGCAATGCAGCCGCCGTATGCACGACAATCTGCGCATCCGCCAGCGCGCGATCAACGCTCGACCGGTCACGAATATCGCCCTTGATGATCCGCACTCGGTCGCGTTCGGGGTAATCAAACGGCGCAACATCGAGCGATGTCACCTCGTGCCCGCGTGCGAGCAGATAGCGCGTCAGATTAATACCCAGAAACCCGGCCCCGCCGGTGATCATATAGCGCATGAAATATCCTTACATCTTATACGCCCCGCTCCCGCGGTGGGAGCGAGGTCGGGTGAGGGGCCTGTGCTACTCGCCCAACTCCGCCAGCCGTGCCCGCAACCGCTCCACCGTTGCCTCACCCGCCACGATCCCGTCGCGCTCACGTTGCACCACGGCGACCGGCGCGCGCGCCACAAAGCTCTCATCTGCCAGCCGCCCCGCGCGCCGCGCGACATCGGCGGCGGCCGTGTCGAGATCTTTTTGCAAGCGTGCGCGCTCGGCACTCAGATCCACCAGCCCCGCCAGTGGCAAGAGCACTTCGACATCCTGCACCACAAGTGCTGCCGCACCTTTTGGCCGCTCGGCGAGCTGTGCTACCACCACGAGTTGATCCTCGGCCACGCGTGCCAGACGCGCGATCAGCGGGCGCTGTGCCGTGATCGTCACGCTGCGCGTACCTGCCACAATCGTGGCCGCGATCTGGCGCGCGGGCTCGACTTTGTACTCGCTGCGAATATTGCGGATGCCGACGATCAGATCCTGTACAAGCTGCCAGTCGCGCTCGGCGGTATCATCGACATACGCGCGGTCGCCCGTCGGGTAGCTGGCGCGCATGATCGTCGTATCTGCCGTCTGGTCGGGCGTGCGTGTCAGATACTGGCTCGCCTCTTCTGTCACATACGGCATAAACGGGTGCAGCAGCTTGAGGCTACCGTCGAGCACGTGATACAGGATCGCGCGCGTACCAGCCGCCTGATCGGGGTCATCGAGTTGCACCTTAGCGATCTCGATGTACCAGTCGGCGAATTCGCTCCACAGGAAATCCTGGATGCGGCGGCCCGCTTCGCCAAAGTTGTAGCCGGTCATCAGCCGATCGACATCGCCCGCCAGCCGGTGGTAACGCGAGAGGATCCAGCCATCCGCCAGCGTATTTGGCTCGACCGAAGCCGCCGCCGCAGTGCTGGCGTTCACCCCCTTCGCGATCACAAAGCGTGTGATGTTCCAGAGCTTGTTGGCAAAGTTGCGCGCCGCCTCGATTCGCTCCGGGTTCAAGCTCAAATCTTGCCCCGGCGTGCCGCTGGTGGTGAGCGTAAAGCGCAGCGCATCCGTGCCATACTGCTCCATGATCTCAAGCGGGTTGACGACATTGCCGAGCGTTTTCGACATTTTGCGCCCGTCTTTGTCACGCACCAGGCCGTGCAGGTAGATCGTATGAAATGGTGGCTGGCCCGTCAGGTAGCAGCCCATCATCATCATGCGCGCCACCCAGAAAAAGATAATATCGTAGCCGGTCTCCATCACGCTCGTCGGATAGAACGTACGCAGATCCTCGGTATTATCTGGCCAGCCGAGCGTGCTAAACGGCCACAGACCGCTCGAAAACCAGGTGTCGAGTACGTCGGGATCCTGCGTGTACCCCTCGCCCGGCTCGGGGTCATCCGGCCCAGCCACGATGAAGCTGCCGTCTGGCGCATACCAGACCGGGATGCGGTGGCCCCACCAGAGCTGGCGGCTGATACACCAATCCTGGATGTTCTCCAGCCAGTGGATGTACACCTTCTCGAAGCGCTCGGGCACGATCCGCGTACGCCCATCGCGCACGGCGGCCAGCGCTAGCTCGGCGAGCGGCTGCATCGTCACAAACCACTGCTCGCTGAGCAGCGGCTCGACAATCTCGCCGCCGCGCTGGGCAATCCCGACCGACATGGTGTGCGGCCGCGTTTCGACCAGCAACCCCTCGCGTTCGAGGTCGGCGAGCACCGCTTTGCGCGCAGCAAAGCGCTCCATGCCCGCGTACGGCCCGGCTTGCTCATTGAGCGTCGCGTCCTTGTTCATCACGTTGATCATCGGCAGGTTATGGCGCTGCGCAACCTGATAGTCTTTCGGATCGTGCGCCGGGGTGATTTTGACCGCACCCGTGCCAAATGCGGGATCGGCATAATCATCCGCGACGATCGGGATCAATCGGTCGATGGCCGGTAGCCGCACCAGGCAGCCGATCAAGTGCTGGTAGCGCGCGTCCTGCGGGTTCACCGCCACTGCAGTATCGCCCATCATCGTCTCGGGCCGCGTGGTAGCCACCGTAATATACTCGGCCGCACCAGCGCTCCAGCTGCCACTACCCCACGCGCCGTCGGCGGTTCCCGCAGCACCTACCGGGTAGCGGATGTGGTACAGACTGACCTGGCGCTCTTCGTATTCGACCTCGACATCGCTGACCGCCGTCTGCAAACCGGGCGACCAGTTGACCAGCCGCAACCCACGGTAGATCAGCCCATCGTCGTACAGCTTTTTGAAGGCCGTCCGCACTGCGCGTGAGAGTCCTGCGTCGAGTGTAAAGCGCTCACGCGACCAGTCGCAGCTCGCGCCCAGCCGCCGCAGTTGCTCGGTGATCTCACCGCCATATTTTGCCTTGTAGGCCCAGGCGCGCTCAAGAAACGCCTCGCGGCCGATCGCCGTGCGGCTGGCTCCCTCATCGCGCAACAGCTTCTCGACCTGGAGCTGCGTCGCGATTCCTGCGTGGTCGGTTCCTGGCACCCACAGCGTGGCATCGCCCGACATACGCCGCCAGCGCGCCATCACGTCTTCGAGCGTTACAAACATCGCGTGGCCAAGATGCAGTTCGCCCGTCACGTTTGGCGGCGGCATCGCGATTGTATACACCGGACGTCCCGGCGCGGTCTCGGGTGCGAAGAAGCCGCACGCCTCCCACCACTGGTAGAGCTGTTGCTCGATCTGCTGCGGCTCGTAAGCCTTCGCCATCTCGGCCGGACGATCGACTGAAGTTGTCATAATAGTAAATCCATCTCTGTCTATCACGGCTATTATACCGCAAGCTGCTGCCATACGGCCACGTGCGGCGCGCCATGTATAATGATGCCGATGTGTATGAGGGGTCGCGATGTTGTATGCCATACCAATCGTTTGCCGTTGCGCGCGGTGTCACACGTGAGCCGCTGGATCGCGCGCGCCGCAGTGCCACTGCTGGCGCTGGCGCTGGCGGCGTTTGTCTGGGCGGATAACGCGATCAACCGCGGCGTGACATTTGGCCCGGATGCGCCAGCTGTGCCGCGCGCGGGGGGGCCGCAGCTGGGTGTGAATTTGTACAACATCCAGTTCGAGCCCGACCCGGCGGTCGTCACGCGGACGCTGGCGCTGGCGCGCGCGATGGGTGCCAGCCACGTCCGCCTGCAGATGCCGTGGGACGATGTCGAGATCCACGCGCGTGGCGATTTCGAAGATCGCCGCAATGAGCCACCGCGCGATGCGTGGGCCAAGTACGATTGGATTATCGCTGAGACCACGCGCCTCGGTCTGCAACCAATCGTCCGCGTCGACCGCGCACCGGCCTGGTCGCGCCCGCGCGGTGATGCCGAGCCCGCGTATCAGGCCGGCCGCGCCGAGAATGGTAATTCGACCGGCCCGCCCGATGACTATGCCGATTTTGCGCGCTTCATGGGTGCTGCAGCCGCACGCTATCAGGGCCGGGTGCGCTACTGGCAGCTCTGGAACGAACCAAATCTGGCGTATGAATGGGGCTGGCGGCTGCCCGAGCCCGAGCGTTTTGTCACGTTGCTGGCCGCTGCTGCGCAGGCCGTTCGCACCGCAGATCCGCAGGCGCGCGTGCTGTTTCCTAGCCTCTCGCCCACCGATGGCCTCGAACCACGGATCGCACCGATGACCGAGCTCGAGTATCTCGAACGGGTCTACGCCGCCGGTGGTGCCGCGTATTTCGATATCATGTCGGCGCAGGCATATGGGCTTGGCCAACCACCAGATGAGCATCGGTATGTGCGGCCACGCCCACTCTGGCGCCGCCCGATCGACACGCGCATCGATGTCTCACGCGTGGTGCTGCTACGCGAGGTCATGGAGCGCAACGGTGATGCGGCTACACCGGTCTGGATCGGCGAGTTTGGCTATGTGGCTGATGCGCCCACGATCCCGCCTGAGCGCCGCCGCACCTGGGGCGAACCAGTCGCAGAGGATCTGCGCGCGGCGTATACCGTGGGTCAGCTCGAACGCGCCCGCCGCGAATGGCCGTGGATCGGGGTGATGAATGTCTGGTTTTTGCGCTGGGGTGGCTACCAGGAGCCCGACCCACAAGACCCGACCCAGTATTTTGCGCTGGTATCGCGCGATTGGGCGCCGCTGCCGACCTACAATGCGCTGCGCGACTGGGCCGCCACGCCCGCCACTGCCGGGCCGGGTGCCCACAGCTGGAGCCACCCTGCGGTGGCGGCGCAGGGTGCAGGCGCGTGGCAGATCCGCTTTGATGGCAACGCACTGTCTCTGGCATCGCCCGTACCTGCCACTGTGACAATCGATGGCGGCGCGCCGCTGCGCGTGGAGCCAGGCGCAGCGCTCGTGCTCGTGGCCAGCAGCCTGGCAGATGGCACGCACACGGCGCTTGTGCAAGCCGCGCAGCCACCAACCACCTTTGGCGTGGCGGTCGATCACGCGCCACGCTGGCTCTGGGAGGCGGGTGCGCTGCTGCTGATCGGCGCAATGGCACTGGCGGGCGCACTGGCGTTTGCGCCACGGCGGCGCTTGTGAGCCATGCATCTGGCCGCCGCTGGCAGATCATCGGCTGTGCGCTCGTCATGGCTGCCGGGCTGCTGGTGTTCTCGCGCGATATTGGCTACCGTGTGCAGCTTGTGGGCCTGGCGCTGTTCTTCATCGCTGCGCTGCTGCGCCCCCGGCTGGCACTGGCGTTTGTGATCGGCAGTGCCCCCTTCTACCTGATCCCGGCGCAGCTCGGCGGTCTGCGGCAGGGCCTCACGTTTGTGGCAGTTCACGAGGCTGCGCTGCTCACCACACTTGCCGCGACGGTCGTGCGCGCGACTGTAGGGCCGAAGCATTCTACGCGGCTAGACAGCCGCGTCAGGAATGCTTCAGCCTTACAGCGTGGGTGGCAAGCGCGCGGGAGTGCTTTGGCCCTACGGTGGTATCTCCCCCACATCCTGCTCCTGATCGCCGCCACCGCCACACTGCTCCTCGCCACACCCGAAGGGATCGGCGCGGCGCGGCGCGAATGGCTGCGGCTGATCATCTTGCCTGTGCTCTGGTACGGCTTGCTGCGTGTGGGTGGCCTGCCTGCATTGCGTAGCGCCGCCGCCGGGCTGGTGGTGGGCGCGGGGCTGGTGGCTGGTATCGGGGTATTGCAGGCAATCGGGCTCGATCTGGTGCCGCTGATCGGTGTGCGTCAGGGATTTGGCACCGGCACCGTCGAGACCGGCGGGCTGTTGCGTATCGCCTCGGTCTACGGCCACCCAAACAACCTCGGGCTCTTGCTCGAACGTGCGCTGCCCTTCGCATTGGCGGCCGTGCTGCTGTGGCGTGGTGCGCCGCGCGCGGCGGCGAGTATTCTGGCGCTACTGGTCGTCGGCGGCATCGGTGTCTCGCTCTCGCGCGGTGCCTGGCTGGCGAGCGCGGCCGCCGTGCTGGCGCTGGCGTGGGGCTGGCTGGCGGTGCAGCGTACCCGGCCGCAGATCGGCCGCCTGCTCGTGATCGGCGGCGTACTTGTGGCGGCGCTTGGTCCGGTGTTGCTGTTGCGTGGGGCGGCGGGTGGCAGCGCCGATGCACGTGTGCTACTGTGGCGCGAGACGCTGGCGTACATTGGCCAGCAACCGCTCGGGCTGGGCATGGATCAATTTTATTATCACCACAACCCCGAGTTTGGCCGCAGCGCGATCGACGCGGCGCTGATCGGCACCAGCGAGCAGTTTGCCGCCCACCCGCATAACCTGCTGCTCGATACGTGGGCCAACGTCGGGCCGCTGGGCCTCGTCGCGTTTGGGTGGCTCACCTGGCGCATCCTGCGCTGGAGTGTGGTGCGGCTTCGCACGGGCCCCAATCTGCTGATCCTCGGCGCGTTTGCTGCGTGTGTGGCAGCACTGGCGCACGGCCTCGTCGATCGCTGGTACTTTGTGCCCGATCTGGCGCTGGTCTTCTGGCTACTCGTGGCGATTGCAGAAGGTAGCGAATTAGATTACGCTTGACGTGCAACGCAGCAATCGTTATCATGAGACTATGAAATAGGAGCTGTACAATAACGACCGTCGATGAAGTGCTGCACGCAGCAAATCGCCTATCAGCAAACGAGCAACTTGAAATCATTCAGTCGCTCTCACGTATGCTGCAACAGCGACTACCACAAGCATTTCCATCAGAACATCCACTTAAATCACATCGTGTGCTGGGTATGCATGCAGGTTTGGTAACAATCGCAGCTGACTTTACATCTCCACTCCCGGATAGTTTCTGGTCAGGAGATGATCATGCGTCTGCTTCTTGATACGCACGCATTTCTCTGGCTAGACGCACATCCAGAATTGCTTTCTCCCAAAGTGCGAATTGCGTGTCAGGATCGCACAAACATACTGTTTCTCAGTATCGTGAGTCTGTGGGAAATGCAGGTAAAAATACAAATTGGTAAGCTCTCACTGGGGAAATCGCTTTCACCATTATCGATGAACAGCAAAAGCAGAACGGTATTGAACTACTTTCCATCTCTCCAGATCATATCTATAGACTAGCTTCGCTTCCACTTTATCATCGCGATCCTTTTGATAGATTATTACTTGCGCAAGCAAATACTGAGCAAATCCAGTTAATTAGTAACGATACCGCATTTACTGAATATAATGTACCATTATTCTGGTAATACACGCACGAACTGGATTTGGCCAGGAAACGATATTTAGCTAAGCACCTGTCGTAACAGGTGCTGTTTCTTGCTCTGGATCAACCCGGTTGAACACAAATAGCAGCGCCCCCACCAGCCGTAGCCCAAACAGGCCGACAACCAGCATCTGCGCGCTGCTGGCAGACACGATCGGGGCGATCAGCAATGGGAACACAAACGCGCCGACGTTGAGGAGTGCCGTGTGCGCGCCGAGAAACATCGCGCGCCGGTCGGCCGGACACACCTCGTACAACACGTTCAGATGGCACAGATCCACCGCCGCGTTGGCAACACCGAGCAATATTGCAAAGCCGAGAATCACCGCAAGTTGCGGTATTGCACCGATCAACAGATAACAGATCGCCGAGACGAAGGTCACCCGCAGCAATACCCGCCGCGCGCCAAAACGGTCGATCAGCCGCTGCCCCAGCAGGCTGCCACCCACCGCACCCACCGCCACCAGCCCGGCATACACACCAAGCCAGCCCTCGGTTGCGCCCAATTCGCGTACAAAGTAGATCGGCAACAGCGGTGCAGACATCCAGAACGGTGCCAGAAAAATCAGCGAATTGAGTGTCATGTTGACAAATGGTCGCTCGCGCGCGATCTGGCTCCACGCAATCCCACGCTTCGCGCTCGCGGGTGGTGCCACTCTGGCTGGAAAGACCATCTTTGCCACATAAAACGTGCTCAGCAGGCTCGTCACCAGGCTCAGTGTGTACAAAAGCTGGTAGTTGAAGGGAAACGGCGCGGCGTCGAGCCAGCGCCCCAGGACAAAGGTGGTGAGCGCAACCGTGATCCCGAGCACGACGTTGCGCGTTGCAAACAGCCGCGCGCGTTGCTCAATTGGAACCGCCTCGGCCAGCAACGGCAAAAATCCGGCCGAGAACAGCGAGACACCCAGGTTGAGCATGAGCACAATTGCGACCGCGACACTCGCGGCATCGCCCGGTATCCAGGGTACAAAGATAAACAGCCCGTACAGCAATCGTGCGCCACACAGACTGCCGACGATCCATTCGCGCCGCCGTTGCGTGCGCTCCATCATGATCGCAAAGGGTAATGTGCTGATGGCGATCACCAGCGCCGGGCCAGACGCGAGCAGGCTGATGTGCAAATTGCTGCCGCCCAGCCGGATTAAAAACGCGACATTAAACGCCAGACACGCGATATGGATCGCCGCCCAGAAGATCTCCAGCACCAGCATCCGTTGGTTGTGTTTCGCCGTGCGCCGATCCATAGTGGCCCCGTCCTCTGCTCGTATATGCGTCGGTCACCGTATCACCTGGTCACCATATCACCCGGTCATCGTCATCCCCAGTGTACCGCAACCCCAATATACGCATCCCGGTCGTTGAGCAGGCCATCGTACACCGGCTTCAATGCATCACCGCGCACCCGATGCGTGATAATCTCGGTCAGATCCAGCCGCCCGGTCTCCAGCAGATGCACCAGCAATCGCAGCGCCCGATCGCGCACAAACGGGAACCGCTCGCGGGCTGTCGTCCCGATCGCGCTGCCGTGTGCACCAATCAACTGGATCGAACGCCCGTGCAGATCCCAGTAGAAATCGACATCGCCAGCGATGCCACGCGGGCTGCCCACCATAATCACCTTGCCGCCATCGGCCACCACACGCATCGCGGATTTGACCGCATTGGGTGCGCCAGTGGCATCGACGGTGATCTCGGGCAGGGCACCACTGTTGGCCGCGCGCAACTGCTCGCCCAGATCGCCCGCGCCCGGGTCGATCGCGCGCACGCCTGGGATCGTCTCGGCGATCGCGCGCCGCTGCGCGACGGTGTCGATCCCGTACAGTGGGTACGCTCCGGCGGCGGCATACAAACGTAGCGCGATCTGCCCGATCAACCCGAGCCCAAACACGGCGACACCCTGGCCCATCACCGCGCCGCTCTGTACCACCGCCGTGAGCGGGAACCGCGCCAGTACCGCAAATGCGGCCACATCGGCGGGCAGCGTATCACCGATCGTGCGGATCAGCGGCGCATGCGCCAGATCGATGATCGCGTGGCTCTCGTGGCGCGCCTCCCAGATCACGCGGTCGCCCACGGCGTAGCCCTGCACATCCTGCCCGGTTGCGATCACGCGCCCGACACCGCTGTAACCTGGTACAAATGGGAAGCGCGGCCACGTGCGCGTCGGGTCATTCAGCCACTGGTGAATGCCGGTGTACACCGCCAGTTCGGTGCCCGCGCTGATCGCGCTCGCCTCGGTCGCCACCAGCAATTCGCTGCCCTGCGGTGCGTGTAGCGGGTACCGATCAACCGTCATCTCGTGTGGTGCGGGCATCATCGCCCGCTCGCCCGTCTCTGGCATGCTCATCATTGTGCTCCTGCGCTGGTGCGTATGTTCGCCACAGAGATGGTATCATACTGTTCTGATCGTACAGCGGGGCTACGCACATGAAACTGGTCAATTTTCGCCACGTCGACAGTATTCCGCGCGCCGGGCTGGTGCTTGGTGATCTGGTCGTCGATCTGGCCGCCGCCGCGCCGCTCGCGTACGAAATCGAACCGGCGCGTTTTGATCTGCTGGCGCTGCTGGGCGGTGCGGTCGATGGTGGCATCGATGGTGCTGCCGAGATCGCCTCGGCCGTGCTCGAACAACTCGGTGTGGACGATGTCGGCGAATTGGCCGATCTGCCGGGTAGTGTTGGCAACGCGCCGCTCTATATCGGTGGCGTCGAGCTGGCCCTGCCGCTCGCAGAAGTGCGCCTGCTGGCTCCGCTGATCCGCCCCGCCAGCCTGCGCGTCTTTGATGTGTTCGCCGCTCACGCTGCTGCCGCCGCCAACATGGCTGGCCGTACCGTGCCCACCGCCTGGTACGATGCGCCGACGTTTGATTTTGGCAACCACGCGGCGATCATCGGCCCCGGCGATACCTTGCTGCTGCCGCAGACCCGCGCGCTCGATTACGGGCTGGCGATCGGCTGTGTGATCGGCGTCCCGCTGCGCGACGGCGATGAGTCCTCGGCCGAAGACGCGATCGCGGGCTTTGTGATCGTCAATCTCTGGGCCGCGCGTGATACCCTCGATCACGCCGCTGAAGCGGCCGCCGGGCGCGCCAAAGGCCGTGATTTCGCTACCTCGATCGGCCCCTGGCTGGTGACGCCGGATGAACTCGCGCCCTACCTCCAGCACGATGGCCACTATGATCTGACGCTCTCGGCACGCGTCAATGGCACCGAGCGTTCGCTCGCGAGCAGCAGCGAGATGACCTTCACCTTTGGCCAGTTGCTTGCCGAGGCGTCGCGCGATGTTGATCTGCTGCCCGGCGATCTGCTGGTGGCTGGCCCGGCTGGCACCGGCAGCCTTGCGATCCTCACCGCCGGGCGCGGCCCGTATCTGATCGCCGAAGATGCCGTCGAGCTCGCGATCGATGGGCTCGGCACGCTGAACAATCTGGTGGTTCAGCACTGAAGATCGCGCGTCTGTTGGTCCTGATGCTGCTGGCCGCCTGCGCTGCGCCGCAACCAGCCCCGCCTGCAGCGCTGCCAGCCCCGCCCGTGCGTGTGCCCACGCCGCTGCCGCGCACGCCCGGCGTCGCGGTGCTCAGCGCCCCGGCGGTCGTCGCACCGCTGGCAGACGTGCTGGTGCAGCTACGCGCGCCCGGCCGCGATGGCGCGGCCACGCTCGAATTGACCGATGCGCATGGTACAGTCGTCGGCAATTGGCCCGTCATGCTGCAAGCTGGTGTAGCGAGCCTCACCGTCTTGCCACGCGGCGCACCCGGCCCGCAGCGCGCGGTCGTGCGCGTCGGTGAGACGATTATCGCTCGCGCCGACCCGCTGTTCACGCTCGATCCGCAGACCAGCATCACTACCGGCCAGCCGCGTATCGATGAACTGTACCCGCGCATCCGTGCCTTCATGGAGCAATGCGTGCTCGAGTACCCGATCGATGGCGTGCGCGTGCGCGGCTACCGTTCGCCCGATAATCCGCTGCTCTGGCTGCGCGACCACAGCTACCAGTCGCGTGGGTTTCGCTACTTTGAGACCGATGTTACCAGCCTGATCGATGCCTTTCGCCGCGCGCAACGCCCGGATGGCAGCCTGCCCGATTTTCTCGCGCGCCGGGCCGCTGGTGTGCTCGCGGCGGGCCGCAAAGAGGTCGAGGCCGATGTCGAATATCTGTTTGTGCTTGCCGTCTACGATGCCTGGCAGGCCACTGGCGATGACGCGTGGCTGCGCACCAATCTCGCACCGATGCGTCGCGCGCTGGTATATACAATGAGCGATCCGCTGCGTTGGGACGCCGCGCGCCAGCTCGTCAAGCGCCCGTATACCCTCGATACCTGGGATTTCTCGTATGGCCCGACGACACAGGATCCCACCAACGGTCGGCCCGCGCCGCGCCACTGGATCGACGATACGACGATCTGGGGTATCTTCCACGGCGATAATACCGGCCTCGCATTTGCACTCGAACGCCTGGCGCTGATTGAGGATCGCGTTGGCGATCCCACGCGTGCTGTGCAGGCGCGCACCGATGCCGCAGGCATCATCGAACGGCTCAACGCGCTCAGCTGGAACGGCGCATTTTATACCCATTTTGTGCCGCTGGAACCCTTTGACGCGCCCGGGGTTGACGAATCGCGTCAGCTCAGTCTCTCAAACACATTCGTACTCAACCGCGATCTGCTCACGCGCCAGCAGGGCCGAGCGGTTGTCGATGAGTATTTTGCGCGTGGCCAGCTGCGTGGCACAACGTTTGCCGAATGGTATAGCATCGACCCACCGTTTCCCAGCGGCAGCTACGGGCTCAACGGGCGGCCGGGTGAGCAGCCGGGCGAGTATGTCAACGGCGGGATTATGCCGTTGGTCGGCGGCGAGTTGGCCCGTGGTGCATTCCGTTACGGGGCTGAGGCGTATGGTTTTGCTACACTGCACCGCTACCACTACCTGATCAGCAGCACCGGCGCGACGTATCTGTGGTACTACCCTGAGGGCAATCCCGGTATCTCGGGCGTCGATACGATCGCCACCGACGGCTGGGGCGCATCAGCTATGCTGGCGGCATTGATCGAGGGTGCAGCGGGGGTGGAAGATCGTGCGGCGCGGTTCCGCGATCTGCGCATCAGTCCGCGTTGGGCGGCGGCCACCGATCTCACCAATGCCCATGTCGTCGTGCGCTATGCCGCCAGCGATGCATACGTAGCCTATCGCTGGCGGCTCGCACCAGGCCAAATCACCATCGACCTTGCGGGTGACGCAGACCAGCGAGAATTGCGCGTGTTGTTACCCGCCGGGGCGGGCGCGATCAGCAACGTCACCGCCGACGATACGCCGATCGCATTCACCGAAGAAGACCGATTTGGCAGCCGGTATGTCGTCGTCGATGCCAGCGGCCACCAGCGCGTCACCGTCGCATTCGCCTACGCCCGATGATCATTCCGATCAAGCAGCCAGCCAAGCCACGTGCTGCGGTCGCTGTCCCACACGCGGTCGCGCCAGGCGCCCCCGTCAAACAGCCGCATCACATCGGCCAGATATGGCGAAAGCACAAAGAAGATCACCGCCAGCAGCCCGAGCGTCGCGAACGCCGGGATGCCCCAGATCCAAAACGGTACATCGGGCGTCACCGGCGTTGTCGCCTGCAACAGAATGAGTCCAGCATGTGTCATCATGATCCAGGCCTCCTCAAGGTTTTGAAAAGGATATGCACGCATAGATTACACGGTTTCGGACACGGGCGCAAGTAGGGACGCAGCATGGGGTGTGACGTATAGTCCTGCACGGTGTGCTACCATAGCCCGACGTTTCTTCCGGTATGGAGGTGGCTATGGCTGGTTCGCATGATCCTGCGCAGTGGCAGCGGTTGACGACCGATCTCACGACGGCGATGGCGGAGTGGCGGGCGGCGCACCCCCGCGCCACCTTGCGCGAGATGGAAGCGGCGCTCGATAGTCGCTGGGCGCAGGTGCGCGCGCGCATGCTGGAGGGGATGGCACACGCCGACCCGGCGGCGCAGTGGGCGGGAACCGACCCGGCCACCCATCCGCGCTGCCCCGACTGCCAGACGCCGCTCCAGGATCGCGGCACCACCCCCCGCATCTTGCATACGCACGGGGATGCTGACCTGACCCTCAACCGGAGCTACGGCGTCTGCCCGGCCTGCGGAGCCGGGCTTTTTCCCCCTGGATGACGTCTTGGGGCTCGTCCCTGGCGCATGCACGCCGCACCTGCACGAGGCGGTCGTGCGGCTCGGGACGCACATCCCGTCGTTTGCCAAAGCCGCGCAGGAACTGGCCTTTTTCACCGGGACGACGCTGCATCCCGATACCATCCGGCGGCGCACGGAAGCGGCGGGCGCGCTACTGGTCGCGCACGAGACGGCGGTCGTGGCCCAGGTGCTCGCCACCCATCCGCCGCCACCGCCCGGGCCGGACACCCTGGTCTTCAGCGTGGATGGGGCGATGGTACCGCTTGTGCATGGCGCATGGACGGAAGTCCGGACGCTGGCCGTGGGCGTGGTGGAGCCGCCGACGGCACGCCAGCCACAGCCGCACACGACGCAGATTTCGTACTTCTCGCGGCGGCTGACGAGCGATGCGTTTGCCGAGGCGGCGAGTGGCGAACCGCATCGCCGTGGGCTGGAAACGGCCCGGCGCGTGGGCGCGGTCGTGGACGGTGCGGTCTGGTGCCAGCAGTTCATCGACACGCACCAGCCCGACGCGGTGCGGATTCTAGACTTCCCGCACGCGGCGGAATACCTGACGGCGGTTGGTCAGGCCGTCGGACCAGATGGCCCGTTGCGCACGCCCGCGCAGGTGGCGGCGTGGCGACAGACGCTGCGGCAGGATGGGCCAGACCTCGTGCTGACCGAGATCCGGACGCTGGCCGCAGCCCACCCGCAGCTGGAGGTCGTCACGAAGGCGCTGGCCTATCG
>JAYUYF010000695.1:0-2806 GCA_043752605.1 Roseiflexaceae bacterium | reverse complement strand
TCCGAGGGCGACAAGCAACAGCAACGGCGCGACCCACGGGCCACCCAGTGCAGTACGAACGGTCTCAAACGGCTCCATCGGTTATCTCCGTTGTGTATCGTTGCGGCGCGGGCCACCACGCAACGCGCCAAGCAGCGCGCGCTGGTGCGCGGCATCGCCAGTGCGTTCAAGCAGCGCCGGGTCGGATGTCAGGCTGCCAATGATCGACTCAAGTTGTCCCGGATCATCCATCAGATCTACTGCGACAAGTTTGACATAACCATCGCCCTGCGCATACAACAATTGTAACCAGCGTGAGACGCGCTCGCTCAGACTGGTGTCATCCTGCGCGCTCGCTGGCAGTGCCGCGGCACGTTCGTTGATCACAGCTCGCAGGCTGCTGGTCTGGTCTACCGGTGCCGGCACGATCGCGGGTTGCACCGGCGCGCTCACCGCAACGATGGTTGGTGCGGCTGAGGCCTCCTCGACAAACGGTGCCCGCGTGATGATCGGTTCATCATCCGCCCAGAGATCGGCGTTATCGTCCTGCGTGATACCCGTCTGCCGCGTATCGGTTGCGTCATGTTGCGGTTCGTGCGGCGCAGCGGCAGCGGGCTGCGCCCAGACATCGGGAGCGGCGTCGACCATCCAGTGCGGCATCGGTGAATCCGGTGCCGCGCGGTGTGGCACGACCGGCGCAGTTGTATCCGGCTCAACAATCCAGCGCTCGATCGTTTGATCACGCGGTGTGGCGCTGGCCAGGCCGCCGGTCAGCGCTTCCCAGCCACGCTGCCAGTCGTCACTGCTCGTGGTCGCCGCGTCCTCGTCATCCTCGGCAAAGCTGCTCAGCGGTGGCACAGCTGTCGGTGTCGTCGCTACTGATGCTGCCGGAGCGTGCTCGACCGGCGCAAATGCTACCGGCGGGTTCGGCAGGGCGGGCTCTGGCGTTGTGCGCGACAGGCTTATGTCGGTGCCAGGCGCTGCCGCGCTGCGTACGCCGAGCTGACGCGCATTATTACCAGACATAATCGGTGTGATCTGCGTTTCTGGCCGCAGCATCTCGATCCCGAGCGCCGCCAGCTCGGCTTTGATCACGGTATTGACCCACAGTTGTTCGGTCATGTCGCGCGCCGCATCGCGATACTGATGCGGTGGCCACTGCACAGCGACCTGGTGCAGTACACGTTCGACCGCGCGCAAAATAGCAGCCTCGGCCTCTTCGTTCGAGAGCGGCCGCCGCAGATCGCGCGTGTTGGGCCGGTAAAAGCAGCCAAAGGTGACCGGAAAACTGCTCTCCGGGTCGCTGCTCTCGACCGACAGCTCATACGAGAACGGCCGATCTTTAATCTGCTCGCGCACCGCCGCCGCCTGCGAGCGTTCGCGTGCGCCAAGCTCAACCGCCACATCAGTGCGGATCAGGCGTAACCCGAGCGCTGCAAAGCGGTCGGGCAGTTCGTTGCCCGAGGTCAGCGCCTCATAAATATAATCGCGCAGCAGGCTGGTCTGCTCGATGCCGAGCGTTCGACCAATCAGGCGCGCGCGTTGCACCACCGCCTGCTCGAGCTCGCTCAGCACATTCTCGTGACCGAGCGCCACCTGCTGCGGCGACTCGACCCGATACGTCACATTGAGCGTGACGACAAACTGGTAACCAATATCGGACGAGTCAAGCAACATCTCGAGGGTAAGCAACCGCTCGCGCATATCGATCTCGCGCAGATCGCACGGCAGGTCGAAATAATCCGAGAGCATCAGCCGGGCGTTTGCCGGGATGACCGTGATCAGTCGCGCGCCACGCGTGATCACCAGCGCAGTATGCGTGCGGCGCGTGGGTGGCCGCAGCGTGAGCACATCGCGCCAGCCACGGCGGTAGACACTGCTGACGAGTGGAATTAATTTGTGAATCGACATCGCGATCTACATCTCCGCGCTGGTGCGACGTACACTGTGTTTAGTGCCGCTCTATCTCCTATGTTATATGCGTTGTACCATGCACGCTTTACCAGAGTGCGTCCAAAAACGATACAGACTGATCACGAATCAGCATATCAGACGGCTGAGCGCACTACACAGTACCGTTATCCCGCGCAGATACTCGTCGAGCACGATATGTTCGTGTGGCGTGTGATCCAGTGCCGAATCACCCGGCCCATACGCGACGATCGGGCAGCCCCAGGCAGGGCCAACCACGTTCATATCCGAGGTGCCGGTCTTCAGCAAAAATCCGGGTGTGCCGCCCGCCGCACGGATGCTGCCCAGCAACGCGCGCGCCAGTGGCGTATCGCGTGGGCTCTGATAGGCCGGGCACATATCGCGGAAATGCAATTCGGTGGGCGCACGCCCGTCCGTCGCCAGCGTTGCCAGCTGTGCTGCGAGCAGATCTGCACCGATCGCCGGTGGCAGCCGGATGCCGATCGTCAGCAGCGCCACCTCCGTCAGCCCATCGCCGCTGGTCTGGATCGCGCGTAGCGACGGCAGCAGTTGGTCAAACAGGCGCGTATGCTGCGCGTTGTGCGCCCCACAGTGGGCAGCAACGGCATTCCAGAAGGCGACGGCGTGCTCGGCCACCGCGCGCGCTGGCCCGGCGCTGTGGGCCGCTCCCTGTGCCCAGCTGGCGTCGAGCAACAGGCGGCCTTTGTAGCCCAGCGTGATCTTCTCCCAGCCGCTCGGTTCGCCGATGATACAGGCCGCCGGGCGGTACTGTGTCGCCGCGAAATGCGCGCCCTTCGAGGTGGCGGCCTCCTCCTCGACCGCTCCCACCAGCACCAGCCGTTTGTTGAGCATCCCCGCCGCGTGCAGCCGTGCGGCGGCGCTCACAAAGGTGGCG
>JAYUYF010000694.1:0-2812 GCA_043752605.1 Roseiflexaceae bacterium | reverse complement strand
CTCTGGACGCGCTCGTGGTGCCACGCCTGGGCGGCGATGCCGGCTTATATCCTCGGCGCGTGGGTCCTCGGTGTACGGCCATTGACACCCGGCTTCGGCACCGTGCTGATCGCCCCACAACTCGGCGATTTGCAGCAGGCCAGCGGGCGCGTGCCAACGCCACACGGTATAATCAGTGTTGCGTTTACCAACACCGCGCGTGAACTTGTGGTCGACATCAGCTTGCCGCCGGGTGTCGCAGCACAGGTGCAGCTGCCTGGCCGGGAGCCAGAAACGATCGCGGCGGGAGCCACGGTGCAGATCCGCTCCCGGCAAGCTCGGTCGCTGCCAACAACTACAATATAGGTCATTTGTGCTATAATCGCCAAATGATCAATCACGATGCGATTTTCAAACAGCTACTTACAACATTTTTTGTCGAGTTTCTCGATTTGTTTGCGCCCGAGCTCGCTGTGCTGCTCGATCGGGATACGCTGGTCTTCCTCGACAAGGAAACATTTGCTGATATCGTCGATCCTGATCGGCGCGAAGCCGACCTTATTGTGCGCGCACGCATGGCTGGCCAAGAATCGTATCTGATCGTGCATCTTGAGCACCAGGCCCAGGCCGACGATATCATTGACCGGCGCATGCTGCGCTACTTTAGTCGATTGTACGATCGGTATGATGTGCCGATTTACCCCTTGGTACTTGGTTCCTATCGTTTGCCAAAAACGCCGATGAAGGAACAGCATACGATTACCATTGCTGACCTGCGTGTGCTAGAATTTCGCTACAAGACGGTGCAACTCAACCGTCTTAACTGGCGAGCGTATCTGCGGCACGAAAATCCACTGGTAGCAGCGCTGATGGCGCGCATGGATATAGCAGCGAGTGACCGCGTGCGGGTGAAACTCGAGTGTTTACGGCTACTGGCAGGTCATCAACTCGATTCTTCACGACGCTATATGCTCAGCGCGTTTTTGTCGACATATCTACCGTTACAAGCGGTAGAACAACAGGCACTTGATAGAGAGCTTGAGCGTATAGCGCCAACTGAGCGGAGACCTATTATGCAACTACTAAATGAATGGGAACGCCGAGGTCTGCAGCAAGGGCGGCAGGAGGGGCGACAGGAGGGGCGGCAGGAGGGGCGGCAGGAGGGGCAGCGCGATCTCATTCTGCGCATGATACAGCGAAAAGTCGGTGTGTTGCCGGAGGAGATCGCACAACAAGTCGACGATCTCACACCGGGCAAACTCGGCGCGCTGAGTGATGTCCTGCTCGATTTCACCACTCTGGCCGATCTGACCGACTGGCTGGCCCGCAACGATCAATGACCGTGGAGTTAGTCGATTGGCTTCAATCCGGCGAGGATCTCCGCACGGCGCGGCTGCAATGCAGGCGGCAAGATCACAGTTTCGCCGAGCGTCGCGGCGTCTTCATCAACGGCGAATCCGGGGCCGTCGGTCGCAATCTCAAACAGGATGCCATTTGGTTCGCGGAAGTACAGACTGCGGAAATAATACCGGTCGACCGGGCCGCTGTTGCGCACACCGCCGTGTGCGAGTTGCGCGATCCACGCCTGGTAGCTCGCGTTGTCTGGAGTGCGAAACGCGACGTGGTGGACACCACCCGCGCCGGCAGTGGCAGGCGCAAGACCCGGCTGCTCGGCCACATGCAACTCGGCGTGCGGGCCAACACTGTCCATCTGGTACACATAGATGGTAGAGTCATCGTGGGTGTAGCTGCGCACTTGCTGCATCCCAAGCACACGCATCAGCAGCACATCCGTGTGGCGGAGTTGCGGCACGCTGATCGTCACTGGCCCGAGGCCGCGGATCTGCTGTGCGGCAGGTACTGGACTTGCATCCCACACCACCGGCGGGTCACCCGCACCCCCATCATCAATCAAGGTCAACCGCTGGCCCTCAGGATCATCAAAGTCGATCAGTGTCCGGCCGTCACGCTCGGTGATCGCACCAGCGGTGACACCGTGCTCACGTAGTCGTAGCTCCCAGTACGGTAGCGCCGCAGCCGCCACCCGCAACCCGGTGCGCGTGATGCTGTGCGTACCGCGCTGCTCACGTGGGACATGCCAATCAAAAAACGTCATATCGGTGCCGGGGCTCGCGCCACCATCGGCATAGAAGAGATGATACGCGCTTACATCGTCCTGATTGACGGTGCGCTTGACGAGCCGCATGCCGAGCACCTGGGTATAGAAGCGATAATTTTCCCGTACCTGCGCGGTCACCGCAGTCAGATGATGAAAACCGGTAAATGTCGGGGTCATGTGGTACTCCTTTGTACCTGCTCAGACGGATTCGCCGATCGTGTACAGTATAGCGCAAAGCCCGCGCGAACGCGGGCTCCACACACCACAGCTTGTAATGACTGGTTATGCGCGCAGGCGTCGGGTAAACCAGCCGGCGGTCAGCAGCACAATAATCGCGAGCAGCAACCAGCCCGTAAATGACGGGCTATCGTCACCCGTGCTTGGTAGCGTCGAGGGCGACGTTGTCGCCGGGGTGGCCGTCGCGGCGGTCATCGTCGCAGCGGTCGTCGCGGTACCCGCAACCGTTGCGGCCGGCGTTGCCGTACCTGCGGCGGTCGTCGCGGTACCCGCAACCGTCGCGGCCGGCGTTGCCGTACCTGCGGCGGTCGTCGCGGTACCCGCAACCGTCGCGGCCGGGGTCGTCGTCGTTACCACTGTGCCAGTTGTCGCCGGGGTGCCGGTCGTCGCCGGGGTGGCCGTCGTCGCCGGGGTGCCGGTCGTCGCCGGGGTGGCCGTCGCTGCCTGTGCCATTACCATAGTTGTTCGGCCTGCCAG
>JAYUYF010000693.1:0-2822 GCA_043752605.1 Roseiflexaceae bacterium | reverse complement strand
ACGCCACTGGTCTGTGCGACCGGGCCGGATATTGTGGTTGCGGACGATTGGCTGGCACCGTTGATTGCACAGTACCACACCGATCCCGCGCGCATTTTTGCGGTCGCCTCGCGTTCGATCACGCTCGATGGACACGAGGTGCTCTCGGCCGGTGGGAGCCTGCACTTCACTGGCCATCTGTGTGTGTACGAAATGTTTGCGGCAGTTGGTAGCTGCGATCCCACAGCTGTGCAGTTGGTCGGGGCGATCGATTCGACCTCGGTACTGTTTGATCGTGAGAAATATCAGCTGATCGGCGGCTGCGATCCGCACTTCTTTGTCTATCATGAGGAATTTGACTACTGTTACCGCGCGCGCATGCGCGACTGGACGTGCTACTATCATCCGGGCTCGCTGGTGCGCCACGGCAGCGGTTCTGCCGAATATTCGGTACGCAGCGCGGGCGCGTACCCGCGCCAGCGACCATTTTTGCACCTGCGCAACCGCTGGCTCGCACTGCTCAAAAATTACAGCCTGGCGACGCTGATCATCATCACGCCGATGCTGGTTGTGCTTGAGCTCGCCAATCTGTTTGTGCTCTGGCGGATGGGATTGCACAGCAGTGCCAGCGCTGCGGCGCGCTGGATCTGGGCGCACCGGCGCGAGATTCGAGCCGCACGCGCGGTCATCCAACCTACTCGGCTGCGAGCCGACCGTGACCTGCTGAGCGCCGATCCGCTGACGATCACGCCGGTCGTCGTCTCGTCTTCACGGGCCTGGGCCGCCAAGCGGCTGCTCGATCTGGCGTTGTATCTTTATTGGCATGTGGCGCGTCAGCTCTTGCCCACACGCATATGATGACACCAGCCTCACAACTTGTCGTCATCATTCCGACCCGCAACCGGCGTACCGATCTCCACGATTGTCTGGTATCGCTCGCCCGCCAGACTCGCCCGCCCGATCTGACGATCATTGTCGATTCGAGCACAACGATGATCGGTGACGAGGCCTCTTGGTACGCCGCCGCCGCCGCGCCGCTGTGCACCGCCTATTACCGCGCCAGCCGCACGGGAGCTGCTTCGCAGCGCAACCAGGCGCTTGCGTGCGTGCCACCAGCAGCTGCGTGTGTGGCATTACTCGATGATGATGTCGTGCTTGAGCCAACCTATCTGGCGGTACTCGAGCAGGCGCTCGAACGTGATGCCGGTCTGGCGGCGGTGAGTGGCTGGATTACCAACCCGCAGGTTGCGCCCAATGAGAACCGCACGATGCCGTTGTTGCGGCTCTTCGGGCATTATGGCACGCAGCCTGGCCAGTTGCTCGCATCAGGTTTCAACACGCCGCACTGGGTCAACGCGCCCGCGACACTCTTTCCGACCGAGACAGTCGAGGGTGGCAACGCCCTGGTGCGTCGCAGCGCGATCGATGGTGCCTGGTTTGATCCGGGCTACGAGCGCTTCTCTGGCTATGCGTACGCTGAGGATCTTGACTTTGCGCAGGCGCTGCGCCAGGTCGGGCGGCTGGCCGTCCACCCTGATGCGCGGATGCTGCATCGCGCATCGGCCGCCGGGCGCGTCGATGACCTGCGTATGGGGCTGGCACAGGTGGTCAATCGGGCGCGCTACCTCAAGCGACACAGCGCGCGTACGCCAGCAATCTGGTTGGCATATGCGTGGGCAATGTGCGGTCTGGCGCTCGCCAATTCGGCACAGATTGCCCGTGGTCGGAGTTTGCGCCGCTTGATCGGCAACATTGCGGGGTTCGCGATAGTGATAAGTATCCGATGGACGTGTTGATCCTGTCATTTATGTTCCCACCCGCCAACGTCATCGGTGCCGTGCGTGTGGGCAAAATGGCCAATGAGCTGGTACGGCTTGGTCACACGGTTCGCGTCGTGTGTGCGGCGGCACCACCCTGTTCGGCCGATCTTGCGATCGCCACGCTGCCTGAGACACACATCGTACGGACGCGCTGGCTCGATATTGCGTTTCCAATGACGCTGATGCAGCGGCTACGGGCGCACGGCGGTACGCTCAGCCAGCAACTCGCCGCTCAACCGCGTAGTACGCCACTGCGCGCGGTGTTTGAGCGGCTGCTCTGGTGCTATCGTCTCGTCTTCAGTGTGCCCGATGACGCGCTCGGCTGGTTGCCATTTGCGGTGCGCGCGGCGGAGCAGGCAATCGCGGCGCGGCGTCCGGATCTGATCTACGCCAGCGGCGGGCCGTTTACCGCGCTGATCGCCGCTGCTGTCGTCCATCAGCGCAGCGGCGTGCCATGGGTTGCCGAATTGCGCGATCTCTGGGCAGATAATCATTACTACCCGTATCCCCTCGCGCGCCGGGCTGTCGATGCGGCGATCGAACGCCAGACATTACGGAGCGCGGCCACTCTCGTGACGGTCTCCGACCCGCTGGCGCAGACGCTACGCGACCGGTATCCGATGCCGGTGGCGGTGATCACCAATGGATTTGACCCGGCCGATTACCCAGGGCCGCGCACAATCGTCGATGATGACATCCTGCGACTGGTCTATACTGGGACGATCTACCCTGGCCGTCAGGACGCCGGGCCGCTGTTTGCCGCGCTCGCCACGCTTGGCCCGGCCGCCGAACGCGTCCGTGTGATCGCCTACGGGTATGGCACACAGGCGCTGCTCGCGAGCGCCGCCGCTGTCGGATTGAGCCATCTGGTGGAGCTACGCGGTCACGTGGCGCATCACACGGCACTCGCCGCACAGCGTGATGCCGATGTGTTACTGTTGTTGCGCTGGAACGATGCGACCGACCGCGGCGTGCTGACGGGCAAACTCTTCGAGTATCTTGGCGCACGCCGACCAATAATTG
>JAYUYF010000692.1:0-7067 GCA_043752605.1 Roseiflexaceae bacterium | reverse complement strand
AAAAGCGCGCGATCTGGTCGGCCACATGGACGATGTACGAGATATCGGGGTCGCGCGTCTTGCGCAGCGGCGTCGGCACACAGATACTGATCGCGTCGAGATCAGCAAGGGTGGCAAAATCGCTGCTGGCATCGAAGCGCCCGGTCTCTACCAGCTGACGCACGTGCGCGTTCGACACGTCTTCGATGTGGCTCGCACCCCGATTGAGCGTCGCCACGCGCTCGGTGTTGACATCGATGCCCGTGACGCGAAACCCGGCATCGCCAAAGACCATAGCGAGCGGTAAACCAACATAGCCGACACCGACAACCCCCAGCCGGGCGGTCTTGTCGGCAATCTTATCGAGCAGAAGTTGTGTCTGATCCATTGTTCACCTGTACTGGTGCGGTGCTAACGCACTTGCTGATTGTAGATAATGACAAAGACAAAAATCGCAATGATCAGCGGCAACGACAGCCGCCGCCGCCGCCAGCGCAGCGCGGCATCGCCAGCAACCAGTTGTTCGGCTACGGGGAAGTAACGCGCGATGTGCAGAAAGCCAAGCAATAGCACCACCAGTGTCAGCCAGAAGCTGTTGGTCATCAAAAATGCAAAGCAGCGCAGCGCTGCCACGCCCGCAATCGTGAGATACACACCGCCGCGTGGTGATGATGGTCAGGCACGGCTGTCACGCTCCTGCGCACCACGCTGCATCAATGCCGCGCGCAACGCCTCGACAAACATTTGCGGGCGCTCGGGGCTGAGCAGCAGCGCCTGCTGCTGCACGCGTGCGACGACAACCAGGCGGCCGCGGTTGGTGGCGCAGAAGTATGCGCCGCCGTACGGTTCGAGCGTGATGCGGCCAGCATAGCCAAACACGCCAAAGTTGAGCACACGCCGTACACCCAGTGCACGCACATTATCGCCCGCTAGCTGCGTCGTCGGCATCACCGCCACCACACTGGCAAGCGGCACGCGGATGGCGCGCAGCCAGCGGCGTTTGATCACCAGTGTATCGGCGCCGATCGTGTAGCGTTGCGCGGCGGCGGCGTAGCTCAGCAGCAGCCACAGCAGCAGCGCCAGCGCGATCCCGGCCGCCAGCAGCGCACCCGTGGTGCCCACGCCGCGCAGCAGGAGACCGCTGAGATACAAAAACAGCACCGGCAGCAGCAGCACCCCGCCGAGCAGCGCGACACCCATCGTCACCTGACGCGCGTACTGGTCAAGCGCAGCGGCCTCAAAGCGTTGATCGGTCGTTGTCATCCGAGTTCTGGCATATCGATCGGATCCTCGCAGGGCTCGCATTCGCCGCAAAACAGCGCCTTGGCGGTCACGATCGCGCGCTGTGTGCGCTGCTTGCCGGTGTAGACCGCGATGATGTGCGGCATCTCCTGTTTACATTCTTTGCAGAGCGCGCGCCCGCAGAACACACACACACCGTGCGCCGGCCGATCACAGTGCCAGCAATTCATTGCGCACCGTCCAGCGCGCGCAGCACGCGTGGCGGCAACAACGAGCGCAGTACACCCGCGCCACGCGCAACGCCCGCCAGGTTAATCACCGCCAGCATGCCTTTCTTCATCTCGACACGCGCGCCGGTCAGCGTCTCGACCAGCGTGCTCAGATCGGGCTCGTGGCCCACCAGCATCACGCGCGCGCCCGCGCCGTAGCCGCCGAGCACCGTGCGCAGCCCGTGCAAATCGAGCCCGGGCGCGAGCCGATCATCGATCTGCTCATTATAACCAAACGCCGCCGCCACCAGCGCCGCCGTCTCGCGCGTCCGCACCAGCGGGCTGCTGCACAGCGCATCGAGCTCGATGCCAAGCCGCCGCATGCCCTGCGCCGACGCGCGCATCGATTCCAGCCCGGCGGGCGTCAGCGCCCGGTCAAAATCGGTTCCACCTGGCGGCGGCGCATCGGCCGCCACACCGTGCCGCAAGAGATACAGATCCACGTCGCACCGCCTTTGCATTTGCCTCGCGCCGAATTGTACCACGTACCACCGCCACGATCCGCACGGGCGCATCGCATGTGTACGGGCACATCGCGATGCGACCCTACAGGATCATCGCCACCCCCGCCGCCGCATACAGCTGCAACACCAATTCCAGCGATCGGCGCCCCTCGGCACCCGGCACCAGCGGCGGCCGCTGGTTGCCGATCGCATCCACCAGATCGGCGATCAGCCGCGTATGGCCGATCGCGCTGATGCCCGTCGGCGATCCGCCCGCACCAGCATCGGCAGGCTGCTGGGAAACGCTGTCCGGTGCGGGGGCCAGGCTATCGTACACGACCTGCTCACCCGCAATCTGAATCCCACCGTGCGTACCGTAGATCTCGACCCGGTGCGCAAAGCCCGGGGCAGCGGTCGTTGTCGCCACGATGCTGCCCAGCGCACCACACGCGAAGCGCAGCGTCGCGCACAGGGTATCCTCGACTTCGATGTCGCGCGCCTGCGTGGTGGCGATGGCCTGCACCGCGGCCACTGGCCCCAGAAACCAGAGCAGCAGATCGAGCAGATGGATGCCCTGGTTCATCACCGCACCACCACCATCGAGCGCCCAGGTGCCGCGCCAGGCGGCCTGATCGTAGTAACTCTGCGGCCGCAGATACGGCACCGTGACCGTGCCAAGTGTCAGCTGCCCATACTCGCCGCGCGCCAGTGCCGCCTGCACGCCGATGAACAGCGGATCGGTGCGGCGCTGGAGTGCAATCGCCAGGTGCCGCTCCGCCGATTCTGCGGCAGTGATCATCGCATCGGCGTCGGCGAGCGTCAGCGCCATGGGCTTCTCCACCAGCACGTGTTTGCCCGCGCGCAGCGCCGCGATCGCCTGCGTGGCGTGCAGGCCGCTGGGTGTACAGAGACAGATCGCGTCGATATCAGTACGCGCCAGAATCTCGTCCAGGCTGTGGGTCACCGGCGCGCCAAAGGTTGCGGCGGCGGCGGCGCTGCGCGCGGGTCTCGACACGCAGACTGCCGCCAGTTCGGCTCCGGGCGTCTGCGCGATGCCAGTGGCGTGATAGCGCGCCACCATGCCGCTGCCGATGATCGCAAAGCGTACCATCACTGCCCCTGCTTCTGGATCAGCAGCGCGCAGTACGCCGCCCGGTCGAGCGGCAATGTCACCGGCGTGTTGGTCGCGCCCGAGAGGATCACCGCGTTCGCCAGTTCCAGCGCATCGCAGCCAGCGCGCGCGTCCGCACGGGGCCGCGCACCCGTGGCGATCGCGTGCAACAGATCTGTATAGACCGCCAGGTGCCCGCCGTGCGGTTCATCAAAGGTCAACACCTCGCGTTCCATACGCGGTGCCCCCCACATCTCGGGACTGGTGGCGCGGTAGCTGCTCTGCGCCGGCGTGTAGCGCGTGATCGCCAGCGTATCCCCGATCAGCTCGATCGCCGCCCGGTCACCCACGATCTCGAGCCGCTGTTGCCTGCCCGCCTCGGCGGTGCTGAGGTACAGGTAGCCGGGCGCGCCGTTCGGGTATTCGAGCATCGCCTGTGCGGTGTCTTCGCACTCCATCGTGTGGCCACGGGTCTTTGTCCAGCCCCAGACCAGCTGCGGCATACCCGCCAGATAGCAGAGCAGATCGAGCGTGTGCGGCCCCTGATTCATCAATACCCCGCCGCCTTCGCCGCGCCAGGTGCCGCGCCAGCCCGCCGAATCATAGTAGGCCTGGGTGCGAAACCACGGCTCGACGCACAGCACCCGCACCAGATCACCCAGATCACCCGCGTCGATCAGCGCACGCGCGCGCGCGACCACCGGCCGGAAGCGCTGCTGGAAGTTGACCGCCACCACACGATTGGCGGCGGCGGCAGCCGCAATGATCGCATCGGCCTCGTGGGCAGCGATCGCCACCGGCTTCTCGACCAGCACGTGCGCGCCCGCCGCCAGCGCATCGATTGCGAGCGCCGCGTGGGTCGGATGCGGCGTGCAGATCACCGCCACGTCTGGCCGCACCGCATCGAGCATCGCCCGGTGATCGGCAAAGAACGGGCAACCGGCAGCGGCGGCACGTTCCGCACCACGCTCGCGCGCCAGATCGGCCATGCCGACGATCTGTGCATCTGGCAGCAGTGCGAGCGCCTGAAGATGGGTCGTGGCGATCCCCGCCGCCGCCCCGATGATCGCAAATCGCGTCGCCATCGTCGCCTCATTTCCTAGATCATACGTTTGCACGAGTATGATACAATCGCGCAGAGTCGGCGTCAACGTGCGCAACTCCTGCCTTTGTGCTGAACACCCGGAAGGAACTCGGATGACCGAACCACAGAAGACCGCGCTGGTGATTGTGGCGCACCCGGATGACGCCGAGTTTGGTTGTGGTGGCACCGCTGCTGCGTGGGCCGCCGAAGGGTGGGAGGTCACATTTGTGATCTGCACCGATGCATCGGGTGGTGGCGCCGATGATGCCAGCGATGTGAGCGCCGATGCCCGCCGCACGATCACCGAGACCCGCAAAGCCGAGCAACGCGCCGCCACCCGCATCCTGGGTGTCCACGATGTCGTGTTCCTCGATCATCCCGACGGTCGGATTGTGCCGAGCATCGATCTGCGCCGCGATATCGTGCGATTGCTGCGCACCGTTAAGCCGACACGGTTGGTGTGCCAATCCCCCGATCGCTCCTGGGACGGTGAATATCGTATCGGCCGCTACCACCCCGACCATCTGGCGGTCGGCACTGCGGTCATCAGCGCAATGTACCCCGCCTCACAGAACAGTTGGGATTTCCCCGAGCTGCTGGCCGAGGGGTTGCTGCCGCACAAAGTCCGCGAACTGTATGTGATGGGCGCGCCGACGATCAACTTCGCCGTCGATATCACGGCATCGTGGGATACCAAAGTGGAGGGGTTGCGCGCGCACGCCAGTCAGCTCGCTCCACAGTTCGATGAGATCATCGCGCGCGTGCGCGAATGGGCGGTAGACAACGGTAAACTGCACGGTTTCGATCTGGCCGAGGTGTTCCACCGCACCTACAATTATTGAGAGGCCATCTCCACCCTCACCCCTGACCCCTCTCCCGCCTACGGGAGAGGAGAATATATCTCCCGTAATTTGACACACGCGCACACGAATGCTATTGTTCCCACTGATCTTCGGGGCAGGGTGCAATTCCCGATCGGCGGTGATACCAGCGTCAGTTGGTCAGCCCGCGAGCCGCAAGGCAGGAACCGGTGCGAACCCGGTGCCGACGGTATAGTCCGGATGGAAGAAGATCAGCGCCGCGCACGGTTCGTGCGAACGGCCTTGCCGCCGTTCGTATCAGTCCATCACCCGCTCAGCGGGTGCTGTTTTGTGCGCCCGCCGCCCCGAAGTCTGTTGACAGGTGGGCATGGTGGTCGAACACGCAGCAACTCGCGATCCTCTACAGCTACGCGGCACGGCACACAGCAATACTGCGCTGTGGCTCTCCCTCGCGATCCTCGCATTACTCGCATGCTGGCAGGCGATCGTCAGCATCAATCATTACCCGGCATTTGTGTTGCCATCACCGCTGCTGGTAGCTGAGCGCTTGTTTGCTGAATTACGCGGGCCGACGCTGCTCTATCACACGAGCGTGACGCTGACCGCCGCGCTCGGCGGGTTTTTGCTATCGCTCGGGGTTGCACTGGTGCTGGGGTATCTGCTGGCGCAATTGCCACTGCTCGATCGGGTTGTCACACCACTACTGGCGGCATCGCAGGCGGTGCCCGTGATCGCTGTCGCGCCGCTGATCATCTTGTGGGTTGGCGTCGGCGCGGGGGCACGGGTGCTGATCGCCGCAATTATCACGTTCTTCCCGATGCTGATCGCGACACTGGCCGCGCTGCGTGCGGTGCCACGCGAACTTATCGAGATGGCGCGGATCAATGGTGCGACACGCGGGCAATTGATCACACTCGTCGAGTTGCCGCTCGCTACCACCGGCATTTTTACCGGCATCCGCGCTGGCCTTGCACTGGCCACCACCGGCGCGGTCGTCGGCGAGTTTGTGGGTGGGCGCGATGGGCTGGGGGCGCTAATCAATATCGCGCGCGGGCTGTTTGACACGCCGCTGATTTTTGTCGCCCTGCTGATGCTGGCGTTGCTGACGCTCGGCCTGTCGCTGGCCGCCGCCGCCCTGCAACGGCTTTTGACTCGTTGGGAATATGAATAGATAGTTTCTGATTGAGGAGAACTCCCATGCGAAGGCTATCCCTGCTCATCGTGCTGCTGCTCACCGCCTGTGGCAGCACCCGCCCCGCCGCACCAGTAGCACCCACGGCCGCCGGTGGCACGCAATCGGTGACGATCGCCATGCCATTTATTCCCAATGTGCAATTCGCCTATTACTACTACGCCGAGAAGCTCGGATATTACGCAGAAGAAGGTATCGAAGTCAATTTTGACTACAACTTCGAGACCGATGTCGTCGCGCGCGTCGCACAGGGCAGCGTACAGTTTGGCATGGCGAGCGGCGATTCGGTGTTGCTCGCGCGCGCGCAGGAGCTACCCGTGGTGATGGTCGCAACCATCAATCAGGAGTTCCCGACCGTGATCTTTAGCAAGGCCGATCAGGGCATCACCACGCCTGCCGATCTGAAGGGCAAGACGCTTGGCATCCCCGGCCGCTTTGGCGCGGGCTACATCGGCCTGCGCGCGTTGATGCGCGCCAACGGGCTGACCGAGCAAGACGTGACGATCCAGGAGATCGGCTTTACCCAGCTTGTCGCCGTCAGCGAAGACAAGGTGCAGGCCGCCACCGGCTACGGCAACAACGAGCCGCTCCAGCTCGCGCGCAGCGGCGTAGCCGTGAATGTGCTGCGGATCGAAGACAGCTACACGCTCGCGTCGGACGGTATTATTGTCAACGAACAGCTGATCGCCAGCCAGCCTGACCTGGTGCGCGGCTTTGTGCGCGCCACACTGCGCGGCATGCGCGCGACGATCAATCAGCAGGACGAGAGCTTCACGACGACCCTTGGTATCATCCCCGAGCTCGCAGCAGCCCCAGAAGCGACGCGCGCGCTGCAACGCGAGGTGCTGCGTGCGACACTGCCGTTCTGGCAGAGTGGCGCTGCGCAACGCAACGGGCTCGGATATTCGGATCTGGCGCGCTGGCGC
>JAYUYF010000691.1:0-7072 GCA_043752605.1 Roseiflexaceae bacterium | reverse complement strand
CGGCTGCGTGCCGATCACCTCAGCCGCCATCGCCAGCTGCTTTGAGGCCTGAAATTCACCCTCAGCGTGGATGATTTTGGCGCGCTTCTCGCGCTCGGCCTCGGCCTGTTTGGCCATGGCGCGCTGCATGCTCTGCGGCAGCTCGACATCTTTGATCTCGACTATCGTGACCTTGATACCCCACGGTTCGGTCTGTTCATCGATGATGCGTTGCAGACGATCGTTGATCGCCTCACGACGCGCCAGCAACTCATCGAGCTCGACCTGCCCGACGACGCTGCGGACAGTGGTTTGCGAGATCTGCATCGTGGCGCGGATATAATCGACCACCTTGACGATCACCAACTGTGGATCAACCACCATGAAATACAGCACCGCATTGACACGGATCGTGACATTATCGAGCGTGATCACCTCTTGCGGCGGCACGTCCATCGTGATCACACGCAGATCGACGCGCACCATCCGCTCGACGATCGGCACCAGCAGGAAGAAACCCGGCCCGCGTGTATCGACCAGCCGCCCGAGCCGAAAGACCACGCCACGTTCGTACTCGGGGACAATCTTGATGGCCGAGAGCACGACCATTACTGCCACAAACGCGAGCACCGCCAGACAAAAGAGCAGTGATCCGGTACCCATGGAGAATCTCCTTTAGCCCTCGTCATCGATCGGCCGCACAATCAATTGCAGCCGTTCGCGCGCGATAATCCGTACCCATTCGCCTGCGGCTGGCTCGCCGCGCTCGCTGACCGCCAGCCAGAGTGCGCCTTCGACAAAGACCAGGCCGCGCGGTGCGAGCGGTGCGCGCACTTCGGCGATCCGCCCAATCAGGCTTTCGCCGCCCGTGACACGCGGCCGCCGCCGGTCACGCAGACCAAGCGCGATCGCCGCCACCACCAGCGCACCGATGCCGATACCCGTGGCGATCACCGCCGCTGGCGCGACAGCAACGCCCGGCGCGCGGCTTTGATCAAACAGATTGAGGCCGCCGATCGTCAGCAGCCCAAGCCCGGTGATCGTCAGCCCGCCGTGTGTCGGCGTGAGCAACTCGGCCCCAAAACAGCCGAGGCCGAGCACCAGCACCAGCAGCGCCCAGCCCTGAACTGGCAGCGTGAAGATCCCGTACAGCGCGCCCGCCAGCAGCAGCAGGCCCACACCAAGAAACACACCAAAGCTGGGCGTCGCCACTTCGAGCGCTGCCGACAGCGCGCCGAGTACCAGCAGCCCAAAGACGACCGTTGGCTCGGTGAGCACCAGCAGCAAGCGCTCGAACACACTCGGTTCGATCATAACCGGTGCGCGATTGAGCGTCCTGAGCGTGCGCTCCTCGCCACCAGCAAGCCGCACGACGCGGCCATCGAGGCGTGTCAGCAGATCGGCAGTTGTCGCAGCCACCAGATCGACAGCTGGCGGGGCGCGCGTGGTCGCCTGTGCGCTGTCGATCACGATTCCCGCCACGACGGCCTGATCGATCCAGCTCAGATCACGGCCACGATCTGCGGCCACCGCGCGCAATCGATCGGCAAAGTCATCGCGCAGCAACTCGCTGGTAGCGCTAGCATCAGCAGGCACGAGCGGTGCAGCTGTGCCAAACGATGCACCGGGTGCCAGCGCCGCGATATGCGCGGGTGGCAGCAGCAGTGCGCCGGCCGCACCCGATGCGTTGTCAGCAGGGGTGACATACACGAGCACCGGCGCACTGGCGGCCGCGATCGCGTCGGTCAATTCGCGCAGATCGCGCACGACACCGCCGCTGGCGCGCAGCTCGATCAGCAACGCGCCAGCACGCGCTTCGGCCTGCGCGATCGCCCGGCGTGCGAGTGCTACATCGGGCGCAGCAAGTGTATCATCGAGTATGAGCAGATACAGCTGTCCGCTCGATTGCGCAGCGAGCGGCGTGGGGATCAGGATGAACGTGAGCAGCAGCGCGACCACACAGGCGCGCCAGGCAACACCAGCGGTGGCCATCAGCGTTGGGAGCCTGAACCGGGCGTGGCAGCGCGTGCGACAAAGCGCAGCAGACGGCGTTCGAAATCGCTACGCATCAGCAAGACCTTACGACCGCAGGTCTGACAGCGCAGCCCGATCTCGGCACCAACCCGCACGACCTGCCAGACGGTTCCACCGCAGGGGTGCTTTTTGCGCGTCTCAATGCAATCGCCGACGCTGACTTCGACCGGTGTGTCTCGCATAATGTGTATTGTAGCACGTCCCCCTGCGCGCTGCCGGGCTTCCCGCCAGCTGTGCGATTCGTGTACAATTGCGCGCACGGACATTTGCGGAAAAGGTGGACGATGACAGGACAACCGATCGCATTCTTCGATGGGCATAACGATACGCTGTTGCGGCGCTACCGCGCCGACGAGCGCTCGCCACTGCCGTTTCTTCACGGCAGCCCGGACGATATCGACCTGCCGCGCGCACGGCAGGGCAACTTCGTGGGGGGCCTGTTCGCATGCTTTGTGCCAAACGACCCCGAACTCTCCTACGATGAGACCGACGATTTTGTGCTGCCGCCCGCACCACGCCTCGGCTACGCCCAGCACTTCACGATCGGCACCATGGCGATGCTCTTTCGCATCGAAGCCGAATCGCAGGGTGCGGTGCGCGTGGTGCGCGATACGGCAAGCCTCGACGCCGCGCTCAACACGGGGGCGCTGGCTGCGGTGCTACACATCGAAGGCGCAGACGCGATCGACGCCGAACTCGACGCGCTCGAAGTCTTTTATCAGGCCGGTCTGCGCTCGCTCGGCATCGTCTGGAGCCGCCCAAATGCGTTTGGTACGGGGGTACCGTTTGCGTTTCCGCACGGGCCAGACACCGGCCCCGGGCTGACGGATGCCGGCATAGCGCTGGTGCGCGCGTGCGAGGAACACAGGATCCTGATCGACCTCTCGCACCTGAACGAGCAGGGGTTCTGGGATGTGGCGAAGACCGCGCGTGCGCCGCTGCTGGCCACGCACTCGAACGCGCACGCGATCTGCCCCTCGCCGCGCAACCTGACCGACCGGCAACTTGACGCGGTGCGCGACAGCGGCGGGATGGTCGGCGTCAACTTCCATGTCGGCTTTCTGCGGCCAGACGGCGCGCGTGAGAGCGCCACACCGCTTGATATCGTGGTGGATCACGTCGACCATCTCGTCGCAAAACTCGGGATCGACCACGTCGGCCTGGGCAGCGATTATGACGGGGCGCGCATGCCGAATGACATCGCGACCGTCGACAAACTCCCGGCGCTGGCCGCTGCGCTGCGCGCGCGCGGCTACGATGACGCGGCATTGCGCAAAATCGCGAGCGAGAACTGGCTGCGGTTGTTGCGCACGACGTGGGCTTGACCTCACCCCCGGCCCCCTCTTCCGGGCGGAGAGGGGGAGCGGCAGGGCCGCTATCACACCTGTACGGGCGGCTACAGCCCGCCCCAACAAAATAAAGGAGCCTTAATTATGGCAGAGAAGCTACGGTTCGGGATCATCGGCATGGGCATCGGTCGTTCGCAGGGCATGGCGTTTGTGCGCAATCCGCGGGCGGAAGTGACGGCACTGTGTGATCTGTCGACCGAACGCATGGAGGCGCTGGCGAAGGATCTGCCGACGCGTCCAGCATTTTTTACCGATTACCACGAGATGCTCGCGAGCGATACGCTCGACGCGGTGTTTGTGGGTACGCCAAACCAGCTGCACGCGCCCGTGGCACGTGCGGCGGTGGCGAACAAGAAGCACGTGCTGGTCACCAAGCCGCTCGCCGATTCGCTCGAACCTGCGCGGTTGCTGGTGGCCGAAGCCGAGGCGGCGGGTGTGGTCAACATGATGTCGCTCTCGACGCGCTTTGACGCGCAGGTGCAGTATGTGGGCCGGGCGGTGGCACGCGGCGAATTTGGCACACCGTATTATGCGCGGGCACGCAGTGTACGGCGCACCGGCATCCCAAACTGGAATACGGGCTTTATCGCGCAGGGCGGCGGCGCGTTTCGCGATGTGGGCGTGCATATGCTTGATTCGGTCTGGTGGATGCTCGGGCGGCCAAAGCCGATCAGCGTCAGCGGCGTGGCGGGCGCAGTGTTTGGCCCGCGCGGGCGGGGCTACTGGAATTATGCCGTGCCACCGGCCGAGTACGTGGCGCGCTTTGCGAGCGACGACTACGCGGGTGGGTTTATTCGCTTCGAAGGCAATATCGGGCTCCAGATCGAGAGCTTCTGGGCTTCGCACCAGGCCGAAGAATCGGCGTTCGAAATCTTTGGCGACGAGGCGGGCGCGAAGATGACGATGGGCGGCCCGGCTCCGATCACGATCTACCGCACGCTGGACGGCGCACCAAATGACAACGTGGTGAAGATGCCGGACGGCATCCCGAACGCGTGGGACAATATCGCCGCACACTTTACTGCGTGCGTACTCGATGGTGTGCCGTGCGAAGCGCCACTGCGTGATGGCCTGGTGATCCAGCAAATGCTCGAAGCCGTGCTCGCGAGTGCCGAAAGCGGCCGCGAATTCCGCTTCGACGTGGAGTAGCAGATGCCCGAGAGCGTGGGCGCGGCGCTGCGACGCGCGACCGATCTACTGGTCAGCAGCAGCGCGACGCCACGGCTCGACGCGGAATTGCTGCTCGCGCACGTGCTGGGCTGGTCGCGCGCAAAACTCATTGCCGAGCGCGCTGCCGATCTGCTGCCCACGGCGACCCAGCAGTTCGGTGCGCTAATCGAGCGCCGGGCAGATCTGGAGCCGGTGGCATATCTGGTAGGCGCACGCGAGTTCTACGGCATGCGCTTCGCCGTCGACGCGCGTGTGCTCGTGCCGCGCCCGGAGACCGAACTGCTGGTGGATCTGGCGATTGCGCACGCGCGGCGGCTGGGTGCCACGCGCGCCGCCGACATCGGCACCGGCAGCGGCTGCATCGCGGTGGCGCTGGCCACGCACGTACCCGGGCTCTGCGTCGTCGCCGTCGACATCGCGGCCGCTGCGCTGGCGGTGGCGCGCAGCAACGTAGCAGCGCACGGCCTCGATGCGCAGGTCACGCTTGTACAGGGCGACCTCGTTGCACCACTCAAGGAGCCCGTCGATCTGTTGCTCAGCAACCCACCCTACACCATGCTTGATGATATCGACGTGGGCGTGCGCCGCCACGAGCCGCACCTGGCGCTCGACGGTGGCGTGCAGGGGCTAGCGATGTACCAGCGGCTGCTGGCGGCGGCACCCGCCGTGCTGCGCCCCCGCGGCGTGGTGCTGCTGGAGATCGACGCACGACAGGGGGCCGCCGTGACGGCACTGGCACGCGCAGCATTCCCCACGGCACAGGTGCGCGTCCACCAGGATCTGGCCGACCACGACCGCGTGGTGGAGATTCTCTCGTAGGACGGGTACAATGCCAGTATGCAGCAATCGGCTCGTAAGCGAAGGGAATAGCGAGGATGGAAAAGTCGTATAGCTCACTTATTACCATCCGACAAGGCGTTCGGAGTGGCAAACCTACGATTCGTAGATTACGCTACACCGTATACGATATTCTTTCGTATCTTGCAGCCGGAATGAGCCCCACCGAAAGCATTGAGAATTTTCCTGATCTTACTGAACAGGATATTCGATCGTGTCTCAGTTTTGCCGCAGATCGTGAATGTTTCTAACCAGGCCGGAGCACCCGTATGTACATCGCCATCACCGGAGGCACAGGCTTTGTCGGGCGGGCGCTGGCGCGCGAACTGACGCGCGCAGGGCATCGGGTTGTCCTTGTTGCGCGCGGTGTGGATCAGCGCGATGCGGCGATCCGGCAGCTTGATTCGGCGCGCTTCGTCGCCGCGAGCCTCGATGACACGGCACAACTGACGCAGGCGTTCGCGGGCTGCGATGCCGTGGCGCACTGTGCGGGTATCAACCGCGAACAGGGGGCACAGACGTATCAGCACGTGCATGTCGAAGGTACGCGCAACGTTGTAGCTGCCGCGCACTCTGCGGGTGTGCGCAAACTGGTGTTGCTGAGTTATCTGCACGCGCGGCCAGATTGTGGCTCGGCGTACCACGAGACCAAGTGGGCCGCCGAGGAACTGGTACGCGCTGCGGGGATCGACCATACGATCCTCAAGGCCGGAATGATCTATGGCAAGGGCGATCACATGCTCGGTCACATCAGTCATACGCTCAAACTGTTGCCGGTTTTTGCCACAGTTGGGCTGCGCGAGCGCACCGTGCGCCCGGTCGCGGTTGCCGATGTCGTGCGGATTCTGCGCGCCGCACTCGTCGAGAACCGTATGACCAATCAGACTGTAGCCGTACTTGGCCCGGAGGAGATCGACCTGAGCATTGTGGTGCGGCGCGTGGCACAGGTGATGGGCCGACGCGTGCTGGTCTTGCCGATGCCAATTGTGGGGCAACAGCTGCTCGCGATCCTGGCCGAGCGTTTCATGCCAGTACCCCTCGTGACGCGCTCGCAGATCCGCATGCTCGCTGAGGGCATCAGCACGCCACTGCCGGGTAGCGTCGCACCGCCGCATGATCTTATACCAATGATCCGCCTCGACGCGGCGCAGATCCGCGCCGGATTGCCCGAATAATATGGCTGCGAGGATCGCGATCATCTCCGATATCCACGGCAATTTACGCGCGCTCGACGCGGTGCTGGCCGACATTGCGCGGCGGGGGATCGCGATGATCTACTGCCTGGGCGATCTGGTGGGCAAGGGGCCCGATGGTGCAGCAGCACTGGACCGCTGCCAGCAGGTGTGCGCGGGCATGGTGCGCGGCAATTGGGATCAAGACATTGCCGATCTAACTCTTGCATCTGCACACTCGTCGGTCGTGTGGCACCGCGCACAGCTTGAAACCGCTCGCCTGCACTCGCTTGCAACATTACCAAACACGATCGAATTTACACTCGGTAACGAACGCGTGCGTCTACTGCACGCATCCGAGCAGGGCATCCACGCACGCGTGCAGCGCCACGCACCCGTTGAACGGCACCGCGCGCTGCTCGGCAATACCGCGTTCACCGGCTACGACACAACACCAACGGTGGTGGGCTACGGCGATATCCACAACGTGTTCGTGGCTGAATGTGCCGAAGGGCTGCTGTTTAACGCGGG